>JBKJUN010000020.1:0-4062 GCA_046590555.1 Bryobacter sp.
TGCTTGAGTCTACGAATACGTTTCTCACTTTGCTTGAGCCATCTGGCGCTCGGGCGCAGCTTGTGCCTCCGCTCGATGTACTGCCTCATCAGAAGCTGGCTCCGCACTCGGAGATTCTGGAGCAGCGGGCGATTGGACTTTGGAAGCTCTCGACGGAGCGTGCGCCGATTACGATCGCTCCGGTGGCTAGTGCGATGTTGCGGGTGGCGGCGCCGAGTTTCTATCGCCAACTGGTGTTGTCGCTTAAGGAAGGTGAGGAGGTCGCGCTTGAGGATCTCTCGCTGCATCTGCGGCGGATCGGCTATGAGCAACGTGAGCCGGTGGAGATGGTGGGGGAGTTTTCGATTCGCGGCGGCATCGTCGATATTTATCCGGTCGAGGCAGAGAAGCCGGTGCGGCTCGAATTCTTTGGGGACATGATCGAGACGATTCGGCGATTTGATGTTGAGACGCAGCGGAGTGTGGCACGGGTGCCGGAGGTTCGGATTCTGCCGCTGGTTGAGACACCGGCTAATACGGATGGGCCTCGTGAGTTTTCGCTGCTGAATCTGGTGGGAAAGGGTTTGTTGTTTTGGGATGAGCCGGAGCAGGTACGCGCGTCGGCGGAACGGTTCTGGAAGCGGCTGGAGGATGGGGCGCATGAGGTGGAGCCCGAGGGGCATTACTTCCACTATGGTGAGCTGGCGTCTCACGGTGCGTCGTTGATGAGGGAGCTGGAGTTGCGTGAGTTGGGGCTTGATGTTGGGGCTCATGCGTTTGAGTTTGGTTCGCGGCCGGGGATCACGTTTCGCGGGAATATCCGGTTGGCTGTTGAGGAATCGCGGACGCTGGTGGCGAGTGGGTCCCGAGTGGTCTTCTTTGCCAATTCGCTCGGTGAGGTAGAGCGGTTTGCGGATGTGTTTAGCGAGTACAAGGTGCCTTATCAGGTGATGTTGCCGCCTGAGGAGGTGATGCCCGCTTATTTGTCGGAGCGGGTGTATCAGGGTGCAAATGCGAATGTAATTTTGATAAAGGGCAGGCTGGCGCGGGGGACAGTGTTTCGCGAGCCGAAGCTGGCGTTGTTTGGCGGGGATGATTTGTTTGAGTCGTCTGATATGGTGGCGCGGTCGAATCAGCGAGGCCCGGTGGCTTCAATGGGTGCGTTTGCTGCCGACATCGCGGACCTCAAGGTAGGCGATTTTGTAGTGCACCAGACGCATGGTGTGGGTAAGTTTTTGGGGATCAAGCTAATCAATCAGGGGGAGGGGAATGGGGAGTTCCTGCTGCTTGAATACGCGGGGGAATCGAAGCTGTATGTGCCGGTGACGCGGCTGGATTTGATCTCGAAGTATCGCAGTGGGAGTGGCGGGGAGACGAAGGCGCCCCTCGATAAATTGGGCGGGATCACGTGGCAAAAGACCAAGAGTCGCGTGAAGGCGAAGATGCGCGATATGGCCGATGAGCTGCTGAAGTTGTATGCGCAGCGGCGGATGGCTGAGGGGTTTGCATTCTCGCCTGATTCGAACTGGCAGCGCGAATTTGAAGATTCGTTTGAGTACAACGCGACGAAGGATCAAGTGACGGCGGTGCGGGATATCAAGCGGGATATGGAGAGCGAGTTGCCGATGGATCGCCTGGTAGTGGGCGATGTCGGGTTTGGCAAGACGGAAGTGGCGATGCGGGCGGCGTTTAAAGCTCTGGGGGACGGCAAGCAAGTGGCGGTGCTGGCCCCAACGACTGTGCTTGCTTTCCAGCATTTTGAGAGCTTCAAGCGGCGGTTTGCCGCGTTCCCAGTGCGCATTGAGCACTTGAGCCGGTTCCGTAATCCGAAGGAATCAAAGCAAGTGATGGAAGACCTTGAGAATGGCAAGGTGGACATCCTGATTGGGACGCACCGGATCTTGTCCAAGGACATCAAGTTCCCGGATCTGGGCTTGCTGGTTGTGGATGAGGAGCAGCGCTTTGGGGTGTCTCATAAGGAGCGGCTGAAGCAGATCAAGAAGAACGTGGATGTGCTGACTTTGTCCGCTACGCCGATCCCTCGTACCTTGCATATGTCGCTAGTTGGGATTCGCGATTTATCGGTGATCGAGACGCCGCCGAAGGACCGGTTAGCGGTGCATACGGTAGTTGCGAAGTTTGATCAGGAAGTGATCAAGGCGGCGATCGAGCAGGAGATTGCTCGCGGGGGCATGGTTTACTTTGTCCACAATCGGGTCGAGTCGATCTATGAGCGGGCGTTTTCGATTCAGGAGTTAGTGCCTGGCGCGAGGGTTGGTGTGGGGCATGGGCAGATGGTGGACAACGAGCTGGAGAAGGTGCTGCTCGGGTTTATGCGCCATGAGTTTGATGTGTTTGTGTGCACGACGATTGTTGAGAATGGGCTTGATATTCCGTTGGCAAACACGATCATTATCGAGAACTCTCAGAATTATGGTTTGAGTGAGCTGTATCAGTTGCGGGGTCGAGTGGGGCGGTCCAATCGAAGAGCTTATGCTTATTTGCTGGTGCCGACAGATACGGAGTTGACCGAGGTGGCGCGCAAGAGGCTGGCGGCGCTGAAGGAGTTTTCCGATCTGGGCGCTGGGTTCAAGATTGCGGCGCTCGATCTTGAGTTGCGTGGGGCTGGTAGCTTACTTGGTGGTGAACAAAGCGGGCATATCAATCTGGTCGGGTTTGACATGTACATCAAGATGCTTGAAGAAGCAGTGCGGGAGATGAAGGGCGAGGAGGTGCCGCTTGAGATTCACTCGACTCTGAATCTTGGGTTTGAGATCCGGATCCCTTCGACTTATATTCCTGAAGACAATCAGCGGCTGCGGGCTTATAAGAAGATTGCCGATGCGAAGAGCCGCGAGGTGGCGAGCGAAATTGTGGCTGAGTTTGCCGACCGGTATGGGCCGGTTCCTGATGACGTGAAGATCCTGGTGGACTTTGGACAGGCGAAGAATCTGGCTCAGATGATTGGGGTGGAGAGCGTTGAGAGACGGCAGGGGATGTTCCAGGTGAAGTTCCATCCGCAGGCGAAGATTGATCCGGCGAAGTTGATGGAGTTAATTCAGAAGTCTCCGGGGGCGAGCTTTTCGCCGGCTGGGGTGCTGAAGGCTATCGATACTACGGGAGCGCCGCCGGAGAAGATTGTGGGTGCGTTGTTTGGGTTGCTTGAGGGGCTGAGGGCGCGGACGTTTTGAGGTGGTTGGTGCGAGGTGTTGCTTATCTTGCTCTGCCGCTGGTTGTGTATTCGTTTGCGAGCTGGATGGGAGCGTCGATGCTATTGTGTGTTGGGCTTGGGGTTGGGTGGATTGTTTTGGCTTTGATTTTGGTTGAAGTGTTGGGGCGCGGGTTGGTGGACTGGATGCGGGTGGTTCGGAGTGGGTGAGCGGGGCAAAGCAGACAAGTGCCTAGCGCTGCAGGAATTGGTGTAGCCATTGCCGGAGTTGGGCAAGGGCTTGGGGGTCATTTGAGAAGCGGGCTTTTTCGTAGAGGGTTGTGAATTCAGTTTGTTCGAGTTCGCGGGCGGTTTGGCTGATGGCTCGTTTGCGCTTCGAGGCTTTTAGGTATTGCACGAAAAGTTGGGTGGCTTCGTGGGATGCTCCTATCTGGTTCTGTCGCTGACGCCAGAGGAGCCAGGCTAGAGGGATCGAAATTGCTGCCAGGAACCAGGGCCAGGAGATGTCGGGGCGCCTGATGTTGGGGCGCTTCAATCCGCCAGTGCCGCCCATCCATTCTTCACTCATCACGACGAAGCGATCCTGCATCTGGATTAGCCATTTCATGCTGGCCGAGAGTTGCGGCTGGTTGCTGCCGGCGGGAGTTGGATCGAAAACGACCCAGCCTTTGCCTTCGATCCAGACCTCGACCCAGGAGTGTGCGTTGGAGCTTCTGATGACGTACCAGGAGTTGATCGGCTCGGGGAGTGAGGCGTAGAAGCCGGTGACGACACGGGTGGGGATCTTGAGGGTTCTGAGCATCACGGCCATGGCACTGGCGAAGTATTCGCAGTGGCCGGCGCGGGTGTTGAAGAGGAAGTCGACAAGGGGTTCGCGACCGGCGATGTTTGATTCAAGGCTGTAGGCGTATCTG
>JBKJUN010000121.1:0-1492 GCA_046590555.1 Bryobacter sp.
GGATTCTGGAGCGATCAGGAACATCTCATCCATGCCTTCGGCGAGGAAGAGGAAGGCCGTCTTGTCGCGGTATTCCGCATACTTTAGCGCTTCCTGCCAGATGTACTGGTAGAAGACTTCGAGGTCGACGTAAGAGCCGAGCATGTCGGCTTGAGTGGGGATTGCTGTGGATTCCTCCTGATCGTCAAAGATCAGGAGGCTGCTGAAGGGCTTGATTTTGTTGCGGATGCCGAAGCTGGCAATCAGACAAGACGGGCGAGCACGGCGCAGGGCCTGGACAGTGGCCCATTCGACGAAAGTGTTGTTGAACAGAAGCGTACCGTTGCCAGCGAGCAGAGTGGAACGAATGAACTCTCCCATCACCTGATCGGTAGAATATTCACTGCCTTGTGGCTGGAGAGTCTTGAGCTTGGCACCGAGCTCCCTCGGGCCGCGGATATTGCCTTGCTCGTTGATTTTGCGGATCTCAGCCATGAGACGCTGCCGGTAAGGGAGCAGCTTTTCATAGCTGACACTGGTTGCGCCTGAGTTTAAGCTGTGCAAGCTCTCGCCGGTTTCGATGGTCCAGGAGGAATGCTGGCCGCGGGCAGAAGCGCAGAGATTTGGCAGGCTATTGGCTTCCTTACCAATGAGGTGCGAGAGGTCATCTGGCGGAGTGAGGGCAATACGGCGTCCTTTCAGGCGGGTCCACATGCGGTCTGGCCCGACAGGAAGCTCAGGCGGAGAGAGGACGATGACCAATCTGGTTCGGCTTTCGATGGCGGCATCGAGGGCCGGGGAAATGTAGTCAAAGATGGCTGAGACCTGACGCCGCCACTCAGGATAGAGAGCGTTGCGATTGAGGAAATCGACATGCTCGAGAGAGAAGCCACCACGGGGCCAAGTGCGGGAGTTGACTCCCATCCTCGGTTCGAGTTGGGCTAGAGGCGTGAATAAGTCTGGTGTAGCGTTTTCTAGAAAAGCAGAGAGGCGGGCGAAGTAATCCTGCTCAGCCGGAAAGAGTGTGTCCCAGGCGCGAATCTGTTCGACAAAGTAAGCGGCAAAGGTCACCGGGACATGATCGAAATCGAAGCGGGGCGGGGTGGGCATAACGGAATGAAAGCGTGAAAACCGCTATGCCCTATTGGATCACGAATTAAAAGTACATCTTGAGAGCCAACTGGATCTGCCGGGCATCGTTGGGCGAGTTGCGTGTTGAGGTAACGCGACCAAAGTTCCGTGTGTCGATGAAGTTGGTGAACGCTGGATTGGCGAAGGCCGGGGTGTTGGTGAGATTGAAGGTCTCGGCCCTGAACTGCATTCTATAGCGTTCGCCGAAGCGGAAGTCTTTAAACATCGAGAAATCCATCTTGGCGCAGCCAGGGCCAGTAAGCTGAGTGCGCTGGCCGCCCAGAGGCGAAAAATCAGACTGGCCGTTTTGGGTAGCCACCGGAGGATTGCGGAAGGCTGCAGGGTTATACCAGCCGTCAGGCGAACCGAAGTATTTCTCCTG
>JBKJUN010000275.1:0-11883 GCA_046590555.1 Bryobacter sp.
GGGAAATCGGCTCACTCGGAATCATTACTTCAGGACAGCCGCTCAGTATCTCTTCTGGTATCTACACTGGTCCAAATATTACCGACTTCGGGCCGCTTGCCAGCAATCTTGGCTCACTGGCCAATTATTCTGGCACCGATCGTTCCATTGGCAAAATCGAGCGTTTCGGTGGTGGCGTTCGCTTCTTTACTCCAGAGCAGGCTGCTTTGTTTTCTGTGCCCAATCCAGGATTGATTGGTAGCGCCGGACGCAATACCTTCAAGGGGCCTGGCTTCTTCAATACCGACCTTTCCCTTGTAAAGCGATTCCGCATATACGGGGAAAGGACCTTTGTTACCTTCCGAGCCGAAGGCTACAATTTGCTGAACACCGTCAACTTTGTCGCTCCGTCGGTGAACCTACAGACACCGCAGACCTTCGGTGTCATCTCAGCAACTCCGACCGGCGCATCGAATCAATCGGGTGCGCGAATTCTGCAATTCGCCCTCCGCTTTGACTTTTAGTCCCACTTGGCCCCAAGGGCCTTTTAGTTTGTAACAGAAGCCCTTAAAGCCAATCTCGACAATCCGAACAACAACTTCTCTATTCCCAATTCCTTTGGACGGATCACTATTATGGTGAACGGAAGCTCTGGCAATGGAGTTCGTGTGATGCAGGTTGCTCTTCGCATAGACTTTTAGTCATGCACCGTCGACATTTTTTGGCTCTTCCCGGTTTGGCAGCCGCCATGCTTGCCGCCCCTAATCCGAACCTGCAAATCGGAGTTACGGATTGGAATCTGGGCCTTGCCGGGCAACTCGAGGCTCTCGACCTGGCTTCGCAGATTGGATTCGCTGGAGTCGAAGTATCGCTGGGACGGAAACCGGTTGATGGGAAGTTGCCTTTCAACAACCCCTCTGCTCATATTGAACGCGCCAAGGCACTCAACTTGACGCTTGTTTCTACTTGCCTCGATATTCTGCATGTGAATGGGCTTAAGAACGATAAACTTGGCGAGAAGTGGCTTTCTGATGCGATCGAAATCAATCGGGCGCTTGGGGTGAAGAACATGCTGCTACCGTTCTTTGGCGCCCGTGCGCTTGATACGCCAAAAGAGCTGGCCTACGTTGCAGACCTCTTGCGTAATATTGCCCCGAAGGCCGAGAAGGCTCAGGTGACGCTGGGGCTTGAGAACACTAATTCTGCGGCAGAGAATCTGTATATTCTGGATCGAGCCAAATCTGACGCCGTTAAAGTCTTTTATGATGTCGGCAATTCATTTTCTCGTGGTCACGACATTTACCGTGAGATTCCGCTTCTCGGACGCGAACGCATCTGCCAATTCCATTTGAAAGACAATCCCAGCCTGCTCGGGCAAGGCGGCATTCATTTTCAAACGGTACTGTCGCTGATTGAGAAGATCAGGTACCGCGGATTTGCCGACCTTGAGACGTCTTCTCCCAGTAGAAACATCGCCGTCGACATGGCCAAAAACCTTGACTTCTTGCGCTCTCTAATGAGCGCATAAGTGTACACCTGTGGGTGGTGTATCTTTGCGATAATATCTCTTTTCCCATAGAATTCGCTGCTGTGTACCCATACGCGAAAAAAATGAATCTTATCGGCTCAAAGTTGAGAAAAATAGAAGTTTTTGCAACTCTTCACGTTGACAATCGTCTAAGACGGATCTACCCTTCAATTAGCCATCACGTTTCAACGATGTAACAACAATCTCAAGTGCACGGAGGGTCCTCGAATGACTTTTCAAGTCGGCGAAAAAGTGGTTTACCCGAACCATGGCGTCGGTACCATCGAAAACATTAGTATTCGTTCATTTGGTGCCCAGAACGAACGATTCTATCTTCTCCGTTTGGCTTATAGCTCGATGACTGTTATGGTCCCCTTCTCACACGCAGAAGAAGTGGGTCTTCGCAAGGTCACCCGCAATACGGAAACGGCAAAAGTTTTAAACTTCCTTGCTTCCGGTACTCCCCGTTGGAATCCCGACTGGAAGCACCGCTTCAAAGAAAACACAGAGAAAATGAGCAAGGGCTCACTTCTCGAGATCGCTGAAGTCTTCAAGACACTGTTGTTGATTCAGGGTGACAAGCCGCTGAGTTTCCGTGAGAAGAAGATGCTGGAGCGTAGCCGCCAAATGCTTCTCTCGGAAGTAGCAATTTCACGGACAATTATTGAAAAAGAAGCAATCGAGATGCTGGATCGCTCGTTGCAGAAGTCGAAACTTCGTTTTCCGGAACCCATCTAAATCCTCCTAATCGATCATTCATCCTCTAAAAGCGCCGGGCTACCGCCCGGCGTTTCCTTTTCTAAAAATGCAAAAGTAATATAAGGAATCTGCGTAGACCTGCCGATAGTAATCCCAACGGTATTGTCCCTGATGAATTGCATTTACTGCGGCAAAAAACTCCCTATGGTGAAGAAATTTACCTCGGAAGAGTTTTGTTCTGTTGCGCATAGGCAGGCCTATCACCTTGAGCAGGAACAACTTGTGGTCGCCCGGCTGCTCGAAGACCGGACTCGTCGCAAGCCCGTTCAGAAGCAACCACTGGGCAAGGCAAAAGAAGAAGAAAAGGCTCCCGAGTTTGCGGAGTATCTATACGAACAGATTTCTCCACGCACGATTACGTCGCGTCCCTGGCATTCCGAGATGGAAATGCTTGTCTCTGCCAAGGCTTCGGAAGTCGAGGGGACCTCAGCACTTCTTCTGTCTCGAACGGGATTGGCTGATCCTGAAGAATTCAGTAAGCTGGTTTCGCCTTATGGGGTTGCGAGTGTAGAGGAGGCAATTGCCGCTTTGTCGGCGTCTCAATTGCCGGCTACTCTCTATTCTGTTGATTCCATTCAGTCGTCCCAATCGTCTGTTGCGGATTTGGCGATTCCGATGGAAGTGGGGCTCGAACTTTACTTCGGCCAAGAGATTCCCGCTGATCCCAGTTTTTCACCCCAGGTACTCGAATCCGGCCTGGAGGCCATCCTGCCAAAGTCGGGATTGCAGCCGCACCAGCAATTACCGCTCGATGCTGTCGATTTTACACGCGCTGCTGGTGCACAGCTTCCCTTTGATTTATCGCTCTGCTTCCCAGCGCTGGTTCCTGATTCCGTTGATATTCCTAATGCATTTGGGCCAGAACAATTGTCTTGTTTCATTTTGCCAGCGCCTGATTCATTGCTGAGCATCCCGAGGCTGCCCGATATCGAAAGCGCCGTCGCAGAGAAAAGCTTCTGGGCACCTGCTGAACCGGATAAACAACCAACAGAAAGATCTGTGTCGGCTTTAAGTGTGGAACTGGCAGGGCCAGATTTTGTTCATTCTGGCTCTTTCATTGAGGCCTTACAAGACGTGCGGGTCGGCGGCGCAATCCTGGTTGATTGTGAGATGCTTGGGGCGATCCGGCCAAAGGATCGATCGTTCGCCAAGCCACAGGCTTATCTCCCCGGTCTAATTACTGCTTTGGAGCCTGCGGGTCGAATTTCAGAAATACCCTCGCCGGCCGTCGTCTGTTATGCCGGTTCCATCCAGCGGCTATTCTCTCGCCCACGTCCCCAAAGTCCCCATGAGACTCGTATGGAGTCAACTGGAGCGTTCCCGCAGCGTGTTCCATCTACCCTTATGCCTGCGCAGAGCAGGTCGGCTCACACCATATTGCAGCGCCCCAAGGGCCGATGCCAGAATTTCGAGACTCTCTTCGTCCATCCTGAATCGTTCTTGCGGAGTGTTTCGGGCAATTGGGCCGCAACTGCAAGCCTTTTTGCCTTCAATGAGCCCTTTACTCCGAAATGGCGCATCGCCAGCGTACGCCGCTCCAGCTTATCGGTGGTTGCGAACACCTCTCGAGCTTCCCGGCAGCTCAGCCTTAAATTGCATGCCAATGCTGGCTCTCTAGAGACTCGCATGCGCGAATGCATCACGCCGAATAAGTTACCTGTTTTGAAACCGCCACTCGATTTGTGCCTTCTTCCAGCGCGCGTTGCAACTTCTCCGTTCGCTGCCCTGAGCCCATTCTCCAACGGCAGTTATCGGCTCAGCTGGGAAGATGTACAGAAGCGCTGGGATGATGCGCCAAACGACCTGCGCTGGATCGCTCTGGCCGTCCCGTTGATCATTGGACTTATCTGGTTCGCCGATTCGCCCGCTGCACAAATAGGCGCGAAGGGGCGAATTGCTTCGATGGTTCCGAATGTAAGCGGCCTGCTGAATGTGTCATTTAAAGGTGATTCACTCGATGAGCTCAAGCAGAACATTCAGCGCCGGGCAGCGGTGGAGCTATCAGACGATTTCCGCCAGGGTCTGGGGGAATGGTCCGGGGTAGGGGAATGGTCCAAGGGGTGGAGTTACGATCCAGCCGGGTTCATCCGCCCGCGCAAACTTGCGCTCTACACGCCCTCCTTAGGTCTTGAAGACTATCGCTTCGAATTCTTAGGAGCAATTGAGCGAAAGGCCCTATCGTGGGTCTTCAGAGCCGCCGATATAAAGAATTACTACGCGGCACGTCTTGAAGTAACGCGCGGCGGCGCACTTCCCACTGTGGAACTGGTTCGCTATGCGGTTATTGATGGACGAATTGGATCTCGGAAGTCGATCCCCCTGCCCATGCAGGCACGTCTCGATACGATTTACCGGGTGAGAGTTGATGTACGCGGAAGTGATTTTGTGACCACGATACAGGGTCAGGTTGTCGATGTTTTTTCAGATGACCGCTTGCCTCGTGGGGGTGTAGGCTTCTTCAGCGAATCGGGCGAAGACGCGCGGCTTCGATGGATCGAAGTCTCCCACCAGTACGATATGTTGGGTCGGCTTTGTGCCTACCTAGTGCCTTATAACGTTTCGAATTCTAATGTGAGGTCTGCGCCATGACATTTCGGCGAAAGGAAACTTCGGTTTCAAAGGCTAGCGGAGCCCCCTCCGCCGGGCGTCAGAGTGAGGGTCAATCCGCCCTTGCCCGCGCCGTGGCTCTTCATCTTGAAGGCAAGCGCAAGGAAGCGCTCAAAGAAATCCACGATGCCCTTGATTCAGGGCAGCAAGATCCAGAGCTCTACTCGGCTCGAGGCCACCTGCATTTCGAACTGGAACAGTTTGAAGAGGCAGCGCGCAGCTACCAGAAGTTGCTAGATCTCAATCCGAAACATGCATCTGCTCATTTCAATCTGGCTGTTTGCAGCGAGAAGCTGGGGCGCTGGCCTGAGGCTTCCGACAATTTCCAAAAGGCTCTTGAACAGCCCAACCCGAGCAATCAGGTACGTTTGGGGCTTGGTGTTGCTTACCTTCACACGGACCGAGCCTCGCAGGCTCTTGACCTTTTTGAGCAAGTATTGAAGGACGATGCCGACAATGAAACCGCTACCTTCGGTAAAGCTGTCTCGCTTCAACTACTGAATCGTCTTGAAGATTCTCTCGCTCTTTACAACAAGATGCTGGAGAAGAATCCAGCGAGCGAAGAAGCGTTGGTGAATTTGATTACGATCGGGATTGCGCTCAAAGATGTAAACGTCATTCGCATGCATTCCGAGAAGCTTCTAGAAGTTCGTCCCTTCTCGCAGCCCGCCCTTGAGGGATTGGCCACATGTGCATTCACTACGGCTGACTATGAGGCGGCTTCCCGCTTCTGCCAGAAGCTGGTCGAGTATACGCCGGATCATTTTGAGCGATGGTTCAATCTTGGCGTTGCCTACCAGAAGCTTCAGCGTATGGAGCAGGCGCTCCAGGCGTACCAGGAAGCGACCCGCATTCGCCCGGACAGCGAGCAGGCTCTGGTAAACCTTGGTATTGTCCGCCAGCAGCTTGGCGATCTCAAAGGTGCCCGTGAGGCCTATGAGCTGGTGCTTAAGAAGAACCCGACACTTACTGAAGTTCGTTACAACCTCGCGGTTCTGCTCGAATCGACTGGTTCGCGTGAAGACGCCGAACACATCCTCGAAGCTTTGCTTAAGGACAATTCCGAGTCTGAAGAAATCTGGTTCCGTCTTGGATTCCTTCGTCTTGAACGCGGGGAGCTTCAGGGTGCTGTCAGTGCCTATGAGACCTGCCTTGAGAAGCGTCCGAAATGGCCAGAAGCCCAACTGAATCTTGGTCTTGCCTATTGGCGCGTTGGGGATCGCGATGCGGCTTCGCTCGCATTCTCGAACGTCCTTCAGGTGGAACCGAATTCGATGGACGCGCTGCGCGGTCTTGCTGCTCTGGCAGTAGAAAAAGGTGACCAGCAGCAAGCGCTTGAGCTTCAAGCCAAACTGATTGATCTCGGGGAACGCTCGCCCGAGCTGTTCTACAACACTGGTCTGTTGCTGCAAAAGAGTGGTCAGGTTGATGAGGCCATTCGCCTGTACAAGGAGGCTCTTGCCGAGCGTCCTGGATTTGCAGAAGCGCTGCTCAATCTGGGTCACGCACTCAAGACCCAAGGTCAGCAGGACGAAGCCCGCATCTACTGGCGCAAAGCGTTGGAAGCAAGACCCGAACTGGCCAAAGGCTACTTCGAAGCCTAGGCGCTGACTCCACAATCTCCGATAAGGCCGCGCCCTGGAGCGCGGCCTTTTTTTGTGATAACTTCGATTCGTTATGCAGAGTAAAGCTACCAATGTTGCCGATTATTTGGCTTCGCTTCCAGAAGATCGCCGGAGCGCTATTGAGGCTGTGCGAAAAGTTATTCTCGCCAATCTCGACAAGGACTTTGAAGAAGGCATGTCCTACGGAATGATCGGCTACTATATCCCACATCGCATTTACCCAGCTGGATACCACTGCGATCCCACGCAGCCAGTACCCTACATCAATCTCGCTTCGCAAAAGAACCATCTTGCTCTCTACATCATGGGCCTCTATATCGACGCGGATCATGCGAAGTGGTTTGTCGAAGCCTGGGAGAAGACTGGGAAAAAGCTCGACAAGGGTAAGGCGTGTATACGCTTCAAGAAGCTGGAAGACCTCGCCTTAAATGTGATCGGCCAAACCGTCAAACGAACACCAACAAAAAAGTATCTTGCTCAATACGAAAAGATGCTGGGACCGCGACTGGCTGCGGCGAAGAAGGCAGCCAAGAAAGCGAAAACGAGATGACCTGTGCAGAGTAACGAAAGGGACCTATGAAGAAGGGACGAGCTACGCCCACATAGGCTACTATGTGCCGAATCGGGTGTACCCTGTGGGCTGCCATTGTTGCCCGAAATTGCCACGTAGCAAAAAGCGCGATATGGGGAAATGTTGTATTCTTTGCGTTCGTGGAAACCAGTTTTGCCGCTACTCGTTCGCGCGCTCAGCGGCCCTTTGCAAAGAGGCCTCAAGTTGCTCCTTCGAAAGGGAGGTCGAAATAAAGAGCTCTTGCCGGGCTCCGTCGCTTAAAGCGATTGCCTTGAAACCATTCATTGTCGGCACAGTAATTCGAACGCTCACTTTGCCTTTGGCATCGCGAACCTGAGCAATTCGTCCCGGGACGATGCTGCGGATCTCGGGATTGACCTCAAGTAGCCGCCCGAGCATACGCCTGACTCCTTCGACGATTGCGTGTTCAATCTTCAGCCGGTCATTAGTAGAACGAAGTCTCATGCTACTTCTAAGGTTAAGCCGATACCCGCCATGACCAAAATCAATATTGCTGAAAAATTGAGTCAATTCACCGAACACTGGTCCCCTAGAATTGTTGCAGAACTAAATGGACAACATCTAAAGCTGGTCAAGTTTCAGGGTGAATTCGTCTGGCACCATCACGCAAACGAGGACGAACTCTTTCTGGTGGTTGAAGGGGAATTCACAATGGAGTACAAAGATGCTCAAGGAGAGATTCAGACTACTGTGCTTCGTAAAGGTGAGTTTCTCAATGTGCCGAAAGGCACTGAGCACCGGCCTGTCGCTGCCCGAGAGGTTAGTGTCCTGCTCTTTGAGCCAGCGGGAACGCTGAATACCGGGACGGCGCAAAGTAGCCCTTTGACCGTTGCTGACCCAGTGCGGATCTAGCAGGCTGAACTCCTTTACTTCAGGCGTTTCCGGAAGAACAAATCGAGGCCGAAGATCCCGTTTTCGTCGCGGACAGCCACGACACTCCAGGCTCTTGAGATGTCCCAGTCAATACGCACGATTTGTTGCTGGGTGCGATTGAGGTTGGTGATGTAGGTCAGTGTAACGTCGCGGCTGACTTGCTGTTCAAGCGTAAGGCGTGCTTGCGGGACGTTGTCGATGCCTGTCAGTTGGGGGTCAATTCTCACTCGTGAAATCCCGAAGAAGCGCTGCAGTCTTCCATTGATTCCTGCGGTTACAGCTGCGCCCAGAATGACACTTGAATCATTTCCAAACATCCCTTGATTCTGGCCCACCGGAGTTTGAGCGATCGAGCTTGAGGCCCCCGGATTGCGCCCGACCGTGAGCAGGGCGAGAATCTCGCTGGACTGGAGTGGAGGATCACTTCGATAGGACATGTTCAGCTTGCTCGCTGGTCCCGAGAAGTTCATCGAAATGACCACGCCGCGCACTCGCGTTTCAAGGTCCATGCCAATGATTGGTTCAATGCGCAGAGGATTATTAAAGGTGACTTCAGCCCGGCTGATTTGATAGCGTGACCCAAAAAAATCGATCTCTCCCTGGGTGGCAACAATTCGACCGAGCAGGACTGGCCTCTGAGGCGTTCCGCGAAGTCGTAATGCGATTTCCCCTTTTACGTCCTTAGTGAAGGCAGTTGAGAACTCAACATTTTGAGCTGCTTCTATGCGAACGTCAAACTGCATGTTGCGCAAGAATTCGTTCTCGATGGGGGTCGTATTTTCACCAATCCCGCCAGATCCCGACAGAAGTTGTGCCGTATCAATTTGTCCGATGCTGCTTCGCAAGATCGAAATGTTTCCGGTGAGAATACTTTGGGCTGTGGTGCCGGTGAGCGCCAGCGTTCCGTTTGCGCTTGTTGAGACGCCTTCCGGATAGCGCAGCCGCACCTGAGTGGCCTGTGCTTGAAGACGATAGCTCAAGTTCTTGCCAAAGCCGACAAAGCCAGTTAATTGAAGCTCACCTCCGCCGGTCTGCGCCTTAAGGGCTTCGATCGTCGCCCTGCTCTTGTCGAAGAGGACCGTGCCATTGACTTTGTCGAGACCTGTAATCACATCACGGAGGTAGAATGATGCGTTTTGAAATGCGAGTCTACCGTTCAATTGAGGATCGTCTGTAGTCCCCTGGATGTTGGCGTCGAGCGTCGCTGCCCCTTTAGTTAGTAGATCCGGTTTGAGCGTTGATAGGACTGCCAGATTGATGGTGCCCTTGACTTGCCCAGTCAGGCCTTTCGTGCTCGACCGGTAGAGAAGTGAAGCTGTAAGATTTGTGTCCTTCGCTACCAGGCGGACATCGCGAGTGGAGATCGAGCCTTGTTTAAATTCGAAAACAATCGGATTCTGGTTTCGCAGCACCACGTCTGCCACAGAGGGCATGGTCTCTCTGACATAGTCTTTGTTTGGCGCAAGCTGTAATTGTGGAATGGTTAATTGACCGTCCCAGCCTTGCGGGTCGAGGAGCGGCCCTTTGAAGAAAAAACTTGCTTCGGCACCTCCTTCATAAGGCAGCGGACTCGGGAGAAGTTCTTCACTGAAAAGCTGCGCAATTGTGGGGAAGTCGAGTTTTGGCAACTGGAGCCGAAGCTCGGTATTGAGGCGAGTGCCAAATTGAATCGTGGCATCGCCCTTAACGGGTAAATTGCCGATACTGCCGAGCGCGGTAAGTGATGCCCGCTGTCCTGTTGTGCGTGAGGTAAATTCCAACTGCCCAACTGGCCGGCCAAAGCGTGTGATGTTGGACAGGGAGAGCTTGCCGTCCAGCTTTAAAGGCGATACACCTTGAGGGGACCAAGTGAAGTCCATCTGCGAGTCGGTGGTCAGTTGCGCATTCACGGCGATGGCCTGCTGCCTGTATTGCGGGATGGACATTAAGGGCAGCGCCTCTACTTTCAGAGCAGCGTTGCCTGATCCGATCTTCCAGTCGTTGCCGCCGGCTTTCAAATTCAAAACTCCCCGCATGGGTTGGCGGCCGAGACGAGCTTCCCACTCACCGACCTTTAACTCTCGGCGCGACCCGGTGAAGGCTGCCGCAATCTGTTGAAACCGGAAGTCTCGAACCGTGATCTCTGCAGAGCGCAGGTTGCCGTCGGCGATCGGTTCTGCCCAAGTGCCTCGCAAGGCGAGAGTCCCCGTGACAGAACCAGTTATTGGTTCAGCGAGACCCAGTTTCCCGAGATTGGCAATTTGAACCTCCAGCTTTCCGCTGAGAAGACTTTCTGGTTCCAGTCGTCCCGCTTCGAGGGCTGCGCGAAGATTGCCTTTGAGTGTCGTTTCCATGCTTTCGAGGTCTAACTGGTCTACGGTTAGCAGTTCGTCACCGTAATCGACCTTGCCCTTTGCCTTGTCGATCTGCCTACCACTGACAAGCAACTGCTCTGCCGCGATGGTTCCGCGGAAATGAGGCCTCTTGATTGTCCCTGTCAATTGCCCATTTACAGAGCCACTGCCCTGCTTGAGGTCAAGTGGTAGCTGCTCTTCTTTGAAGCCAGCCAGTTCGAGGATGGGAAGCAATTCGCGAAACTGGGTGGAACGCAATTCCAGTGCAATACCTACGCCTAAATCACCAGCAAAGTTGATTCGAGAATGGGGAAGAGCGAGGAAACTATTTCGCACGAGCAACCGATTTCCGGCTTCTTCGTAAGTCAAAGCGAGAAGACCGTCCAGAGGGCTTGGCCCTGACGTCGAAGTGATTTCAAGATCTGCACCAAAGACCAAAGGTTTCTTGCCACCCTTGGCTTCAATGGGGCCATGAATGACGCCACTCCAGGGCACTTCTTTGACATTTAGTTGTTTCAGAATTGTGGCGATGTTCAGTTTCGAGAGGTTCCCATCGAGGCTCCAGCCCTCCTGCTGATCCCATAAGAAGTTGCCGTCGACACTGCCACCCAGGCCTTCAGCGCGCAAATCACTGAGCGTTAGTCTGGCGGGGAGGAAATCCAGCTTCGCCTTGGCCATTACGGGCCCTACGCGAGTCGTTGCGTCCTTGTAGTAAAAATCTCTGACTCTGGCGTCGCCGTGCAATTCAAATCCTCTGCCGGATTCAAAAAGTAGTTTTCCTGTGTAGTTCATGCGGCCGACCGGCTCGACAGGCAGCTTAAGGAAGGGAAGTGCTTCGCGCACTGCAACGGTTGCTTTAATGTCCATATCCAGACGGAAGGGATCTTCACGGTTGTCAACGTTGGTCAGATTGCCACGACCGATAACTTCAGTACCTGCTGGTGTATGGAACCTGAATGAGTCAATTCGAACTTTTTCCTGCTCGATGCCAAAATCGACTGTTGCGGTTCCCTGAATCGGAGGAAGAGCGGCCGCCTGATACCTTGCGGATCCCGCGTCCAGTTTGCCTCGATAACTGCGCGAAGCGGTCACGTAGTCCATCTTTGCTACGATGTCTTGGGCCTGTACTTCGAAGGGTGTCTTGACTTCGTTCCAGCGGAATTCTCCGCGTTCTATTTCGAGTTTGCCGACTCTCCAGTTGATGAGCGTCTCCAGGGCACTGCGATTGCTATTGCTTGTTTTTGGGCCTGGAATGTTTGTTGTGCCGTCGGGGTAAGTCACCAAATGGATTATGGGTTCCTTGATGAGGAGACCGCGAAGTTCGACTCTCGAAGCGCTGAGGCTGGCAAATCCTGCTTGAATCTGGATCTGCTTTGCTGAGAATAGCGGCTGTTCGCCTGCCGCTTCTTTTCCGCGCAATGTGACGTCTTCCATGATTGCCCGCCCGCCCCAGAGGTCGATCTTGAGTTTGCCGATAACAAGCTTGGCTCCTACACTCTTTTCTACTTCGAGCACTGCTCGCTCCACAACATAACGGTCTATGTATCCGGAGCTCGATAACCAGATCAGCCCGCCGGCCAGCAAAAG
>JBKJUN010000886.1:0-1478 GCA_046590555.1 Bryobacter sp.
AAAATGAGCAAGACCTCCGGCGATCAAGGCCCAGCCCCCACGGTCATCGGAGTCATTGGCGACTTCCGTTTCGCAGGGCCAGCCGAAGACTCAAACGCAACCGTCATTCGCCCTTACGCCCAGAAGCCACAAAACTTCTTCACTCTGACCGTCCGCACAAAGACCGGCACTCCAGACCTCACCCGTCTCATCCAGTCCACCCTAAATACCATCGACCCCAAGATCCCCGTCTACGACCTCATCACCTTCACCGAACGCCTCAACCGAGCCCTGGCACGTCCCAACTTCTTCAGCCTCGTCCTCTTCTTCTTCGGTGCCTTCTCCCTCCTCCTCACCCTCATCCACGGCTACAGCCTCTGCGCGAACATGCTCGAACAACGTCGCCGCGAGATGGGCATCCGCAGTGCCCTGGGTGCCACCCCTGCCGAACTCCGCTGGCTGATCTTGCGCCACCTTCTCCCAGCCGTAATCGCTGGCCTCGGCTTCGCCTTCATCCTCAGCACCTGGGCCTCAAGCTACCTCGTGGCTCTCGTTGCAAACATCACCACACCGCCCACCGTTTGGCGTGCGGGAGTTCTGGCAATCCTCGCCACAGCAGCCATAGCCAGCATCTGGCTCAAGACCCGCACCTTGCTCAAGCTCTCTCCGGCAGAAACCCTCCGGGCCGACTAGGGCAAGCGAAACGCCACCAGTTCATCCCCAAGCGGCCCAGGAAAAAACCCTCCCCCGCCAGCAGCCACAACAACATACTCGCGTCCCTGCGAATCCTTATAAGTAGCAGGCGTAGCGTAAACACTAGCCTTCATCGCAGACTCCCAAAGTAACTCTCCAGTCAAACTATCAAAGGCCCGAAACCGCTGATCGGCCGTCCCTCCAATAAACAAAACCCCACCAGGCAGCGCGAGAGACCCACCCAGCCCATAAGCCCCGGTCTTCTCAATCCCCTTAGCCTTAGCCTGAGGCAATTCCCCCAGCGGCACCCGCCACCTCACCTTGCCACTATCCATATCAATCGCATTCAAAGTATTCCACGGCGGCATCGTACAAGGCACCAGATCGGCTGTAGCAAAGCGAGGATGCGCCTGCGGCGAAACCCGCTGCCAACTCCCATTCTTCTCCACCATCTTGCCTACGATCCCAAGCTCATTCGCATTGACAAAGATCAGCCGACGACCCGCATCCACACCCGCTCCACTCCAGGTCCCACCACCCAACGTACCCGGCAGCATCAACGTGTACTGATCCTTCAGCCAAGGCGCAAAGATCCCCGAATTCCCCGTCTGCTCATAAAGAGCGCGACACTCGCGAGCCCACTCCGGCGTTAGCGTATTCAAATCCTTCTCACTAAAGCTGATGCGAGAAAGCGGTTCCGGCAATACCGGAAACGGCTGCGTCTTCGAAGTCACCTCACCCGGCACAACACTCGCCGCCACCGCCTTCTCTGTAGACCCAAAAACCGGCTCACCCGTCCGTCGATC
>JBKJUN010000476.1:0-5273 GCA_046590555.1 Bryobacter sp.
TTTCTCGCCAGAAGTTGGGCGACGATAACCTCATCGCCTTGAACGGCGAAGCCGGATATCAGGCTGAACTACTGATGCCTGGCCTGCGCTTCCGTCTGTGGCCGCTTTACGGCGTCGAGAAATTCCCATGGGTGCAAATCCCTGCCGGACAAATCGGCGTTGTGCTTGCCCAGGTTGGCAACCCGCTTCCTGTCGGTGCCAAAAGCGCCGTCTACAAAGATCAGTTCGGTCAGTTTGCCGATCTTGAGCGCTTCATTAAAGAAGGCGGCCAGAAGGGTGTTCAGCGCCCTGTATTGCCTCCAGGCTCGACGCTGCCGATCCATCCTGTTGCCTTTATGGTGATCACTCGAGACCGCACCTTCGGTCTGCCAGTGAATCCAGAACTCAGTGCGGCTTCAGGCCCGATCACCCCGGCCAGCTTCAATCTGCGTGACGAAGATTTTGAAGTCTTTCAGATTCGTCGTGGCAATGACGCCCGCGATATTGTTGGCATCGTCAACACTCTCGAAGGCAATCCATTACCCAGTGGCGACATCTCCAGCCGCCTCGGTGGTTTTGAAGACATCATCGGTATGGAGCAATCCACTTCGACCGATCAGGACATCATTGAACTTCTATTCGGGGCCAAGAATGACCTGCACAACAACTATCAGGACTTTCAGGCTTTCCTGGATCATGGTGGCCGAATCGGCTTACAGCATGACCCGCTGCTTTATGGTGCCTACACAATCAACCCGTTTCTGGTGCGAGTGGAACTGGTTCCCATGCTCATGATTGAGCAGGGCCAGGTGGCTGTCATCAAAAGCTATGTTGGTCTGCCCCCACGCGACACCTCTGGTGCTGAATTCAAGTTCGGTACCCTCGTTCGCCCTGGCCACCGCGGAATCTGGCAGGAGCCGTTGCGTACCGGTAAGTACCCGATCAATCCCTATTGCTACAAGGCAGAAATTGTCCCTACGGCGATCCTCACGCTCAACTGGGCCGAGCGGATTTCCTCGGCTCATCATCTGGATGCAAAGCTTGAAACGATCACGGCCAAGAGTGCGGAGGGCTTTATCTTCCGTATTGATTTGCAGGTGCAGATCCACGTGCCGGATACTTGTGCCCCGCGTGTGATCTCGACGGTCGGCACGATCAACAATCTTGTGGATGAAGTCTTGCAGGCCGCCGTGGGCAATCACTTCCGCGACACACTGCAATCGATGCCTGCCATCAGCTTTATCGAGAAGCGGCAAGAGGTACAGCGGGCGGCGTTTGAGCGCATCGCCGAACTACTTTCGATCTACTTCGTTGAGACCAAGGGTGTCTACATTCAGGATGTTCTCTTCCCGGTGGATCTCGTAAAGGTATTGACTGAGCGCGAGATCGCCAAGCAAGAGATCGCTACCTTTGAGCAGCAGCGTCAGGCGCAAGACCAGCGCATCCGGATGGAACAGGCCCGTGGCACCGCCGACATGCAAGCCGAGCTTGCCAAATCTGCTGTTGGTGTCAACATCAAGACCAACCAGGCCAGTGCCCGTCGCGCCGAGGCTGAAGGTGAAAGCTACTACATTGAGCAGACCGGCAAGGCCAAGGGCGCTGAGGTTCGCTCGGTGGGTCTGGCCAAGGCCGAAGCTTATGACGCGCAGGTGAAGAGCTTTGGCGCTAACGCCACTGCCTTCGTCAATGCGATCGATGCATTGTCCAAGAGTGGCAATCGTTTCGTGCCGGAGATTCTTGTCTCAGGCAGTGGTGCGGGGGCATTTGATGGCCTTGCTGCCACGCTAATGAAGTATCTTGGCGAACGCAAAGCTTCGTAAGTTTGCTGGGGCCGGCCTTAAAAGCCGGCCCTTATTTCTTGTCCTTAAGCTCGAGCTTGGGGTAGTAGTCGCCCTTGGAGTTCTGGAATTTCTCCATCCACTTCTTGCCAGCGTCGGTGGTGAAGCTCCAGTCCTGGCGATGGTAATTCCAACTCTCGGGGTTTAGTGTTTGTGCCCGTTGCCACCATTTCTGGGCGAGCTCTTTTTGACCCTTCTCATGCAAGGCAACTGCCAGCTTGAAGGACGCCTCGGCTTCCTTTTCTTGCGGGCTTCGCTCTTTCACGCGGCGTTTGTATTCTTCGTCGCTTAGGACAAATTCACTCTTGTCGCCCTTGGCTACCCAATCCCTCAAGGCTGCAACATAGTCATCGCCCTGTGTTGTGATCAGCTTGCCGCCAATCTTCAGTTCCTGGTTTTTGGGTGCTGCTGTTTCTGGTGGGCGCACCACACGGCCTTGCTCATCAATCCAGACCCCAGCCGGTACGTTTACCAGTTGATAAGCCGAACTTACGGCATGACCTGTATCGATCAACGTGGTGTAGGTTGCCTTGGCTGCGTCGTACCATTTGCCTGCTGCGGCTTCGCCCCCAGTATCCTGCGCTGCTGCAACGAGCTCAAATCCCTGGCCCTTCAACTCCATGTAGATTTTCTGCCAGACTGGCAGATCGAGACGGCATCCTCACCAGGAAGCCCAGGTGAGCAGGAGCACCTTGCGTCCCCGAAAATCCTTAAGCTGCACCATTGTGCCTTTGCGATCCCGTATTGCAAAATCAGGTGCAATGCGCGATTCGAGAAATCCGGTACGCAAGACGGGCAACTCGCCGAAACTCCAAAGGTCCCCTTCATTTACAACAGACTGCTTGACCTTGCGCGCGAAGCCGCTTAAGTTGAACCAGTTCTTGTTCTTGAGGGTTTTGTTGAGCGGGATACAGATGTCTCCGCGGCAAGCGCCCTGCGGCTTCACTTCAAACTGATTGATTTTGGGTAGGTCTTTGGCTTCAATCCAGAGATCCCCTTTTTCCACGCGGCTGGTGGCCAGTAAAGTTTCCCGGTCTTCATAGAGCACTTTGGAAGCACTAACAGGGGCAGCCCAAAGTGCAGTGCCACCCAGCAGCAAGAGACGACGATTTAACATGCCCAATTGTAGCGGTTTAGCTCGAACTCTTTTGCGTCTTCGAAGCCATTACGGCCAACTCATCGCAGCGATTGTTGTCGGGGTGATCAGCATGACCTTTGACCCACTTCCATGTTGCATCATGGCGCGCAACCTGCGCATCGAGCTCTTCCCAGAGGTCCTGATTCTTCACGGGCTTCTTATCTTTAGTACGCCAGTTGTTGCGCTTCCAACCATGAATCCACTCGGTGATTCCCTTGCGCACGTACTCAGAATCGGTCGTGATGGTGACCTGGCAGCGCTCTTTGAGTAGCTTCAGACCCTCTACGGCAGCCCGCAACTCCATCCGGTTATTGGTGGAGGGTGACTCGGATCCGTAGAGTTCTTTCTTGTGAACCCCATACTTTAGAATCGCGGCCCAGCCGCCGGGTCCGGGGTTTCCTGAACAGGCCCCGTCAGTAATCAGTTCCACAGTCTTCATGCCGCGACGATCTCTGCCTCTTGTTCTTTGGAGAAGAATTCTTCTACAGCCTGGATGATTTCTTTCGCCTCATGATGTTTGTAGATGCCCGACCGAAGATGAGCGCCGTTTCTGACGCCGTGTGTGAAGTAACTGGTGAACTGCTTCATCTTTCCAACTGCTTCTGGCCAATTGGTTTCCTCAAGCATCGTGAAGTAGCGCTTCATGATTTCATATCGATCGACATGGGTCGGTTGCCAATAGGTGCCCGTTGCCAGGTACTCGCTAATCTGCCGGAAGATCCAGGGGTTGTAGCTGGCGGCGCGGCCCACCATCACTGCATCGCAGTTGGTCTGCTCGATCATGCGAACTGCATCTTCGGGGGTTATGATGTCGCCATTACCAATCACCGGAATCTTGACTGCCGCTTTGAGCTCAGCAATGCGAGTCCAGTCGGCTTTACCGGCGTAGCCTTGCTCACGGGTGCGGGGGTGCAAGGCGATTGCGGCCAGTCCAAGATCTTCGGCAATCTTGCCCATTTGGACATGTACGAGTTCGTGATCATTCCAGCCTGCTCGAAACTTCATCGTTAGAGGAATCTTGATCGCTGATTTGACGGCCTTCAGGATATCGACGACCAGCGGCAGATCTCGCAGGCAGCCGGACCCACCGTTGCACCGAACTACCTTTTTTACCGGGCAGCCAAAGTTGATATCGACGAAATCAAACCCTAAGTCTTCGCAGTGGCGGGCGGCGTCGGCCATCACCTTTGGGTCTGAACCAAAGAGCTGTGACGAGATCGGATGTTCTTCTGGCTCGAAGCAGAGGTAGCGCTTTTCGGTCTTCGATACCTTCTTCGAACGCACGCTCGCAACTACACCGTGGCTAGATGTAAATTCCGTCATGATCAATCCGCAGCCGCCTTGATCGCGGATCAGGCGGCGGAAAACGGTATCTGTGACCCCCGCCATGGGGGCAAGAACCGTCGCGGGAACTATATTTTTGGGGCCAATCGCAAAACTGGCCGGGAAAGCAGGCATCTTTCTCTATTATGCGGGGTTTCGGGAGTAGACTACGAGAAACGAAGCAGCTTGCGGTTACGTCAGGAGATGTATGAATTCGAAGATTCTATTGGCCTTCGTCGGCGGAGCAGCACTGGCAGGTGCTCTGGCTGTGTTTTTGACGAGGGGCTCCGATTCAAAATCAGAGCCTGTGGCTGCCAATTCTTCAGTTGCGGCTGTGGTGGAACGGCCGGTGGAGAGTGCATCAGGCCATGTGGCCGACGTTGCGGCCGGAATGGAAGCTGTGCGCCCGCGTACAGTTGACTCGGCCCGGCGCGATACCAAACTGCCCAAGGCTGCTCCTGTCGTAGTGAAGAAAGGTAGCGTAGCCGAACCGGTTAAGACCATGCTCGACTCTGCTGTGAACAAAGCCTCGAATGACAGCGGTAGCGGCGGGGTGATTCTGCCACCATTTTCTTCCAGCCCGCCTGAGACGGCCAAGTCCTCCAAGGAAGAACCGAAGCGCGCTGAGATCATGCGTCCCGATTCGCTGGTGAAGCAGCCCGCCCGCACTCCTGAGACAGTAACTGTGCCGGCTGGAACCAGCATCAGTGTCAGGCTCAACTCGACCATCAATTCTGAAAAGAACATTGCCGGTGATTCATTCACCGCAACCCTGGATGCACCGCTTATGGTGAACGACATTGTGCTCGCTGAGAAAGGTGCAAAGGTTGAGGGCAAGGTTGTTGAAGTGGATCGTAGCGGCCGGGTAAAGGGTACAGCCCGTCTATTGCTGGCTCTAACGAAGGTTCAGTTGAGTGATGGGCAAAAAGTAGACCTGAAGACCGATTCCTGGGAGCGTGTGGCCGAATCGTCAGCGAAGAGTGATGCAGCAAAAG
>JBKJUN010000904.1:0-5534 GCA_046590555.1 Bryobacter sp.
CTCCGGTGCCGACAAGGTCAGCGTCAACACTGCTGCTGTCCGCCGTCCGGAACTGATCACAGAGCTTTCCAACGAATTCGGCGCCCAAGCTGTGGTCTTGGCTATCGACGCCCGTCGCAAGGGCGATTCCTGGAGCGTCCACACCAAGGGCGGTCGGGTCGATGAATCAATCGATGTCATCGAATGGGCCCAGCGCGGAGAAGCGCTCGGGGCAGGTGAGATTTTGCTCACCTCAATGGATACCGACGGTGTCCAGAAGGGCTTCGATTGCGCGCTCACCCGCGCCGTGAGCCGCGCTACCCGCATCCCTGTGATTGCCTCAGGTGGCGGTGGCATCCCCGAACACTTCCTCGAAGTCTTGACCGATGGCGAAGCAGATGCCGCCCTCGCCGCCAGCATCTTCCACTACGGCACTTACACGGTCAACGACCTCAAAGAATTCCTCGACAAGCACAACATCCCGGTAAGAAAGAACGCATGATCGTACCCTGCATCGACCTCATGGACGGCAAAGTCGTCCAACTCATCCAAGGCAAAGAGAAGGCCCTCGAAGGCGATGAGCCTCTGGTGATGCTCGCGAAATTCGCCGGCTTCCCCGAGATTCAGGTCATCGACCTCGACGCCGCCCTTGGCCGTGGAGCCAACGACGATATCGTCGAACTCCTCGCCGGCCGTGCCCGCTGCCGCGTCGGTGGCGGAGTCCGCTCGCCCGAACGCGCCCAGACCCTCATTGACCAGGGTGCCGCCCAGGTAATCGTCGGCACAGCCGCCTTCACCCGCACCGGCATCAACGTCCCGCTACTCGAATCGATCGCCGCTCAAATCGGTAAAGAAAAGATCCTCATCGCCCTCGACTCGAAGTACGGCAAGATTGTCGTCAAGGGCTGGCAGGAGTCCACCGACCTCACTGCGGTTGAAGTGCTCAAGTCGCTTGAGCCGTACTGCGGCGGCTTCCTCTGCACCTATGTCGATAAAGAAGGAATGATGCAGGGCACAGACCTTGAATGGTTCCGCAGCCTGCGCGCCGCCACCACCCTGCCTATCACCGCGGCAGGTGGAATTACGACCCTCGAAGATGTAAAATCCTTAATGTCAATGCGGATTCATTCCGCGATGGGGATGGCAATCTACACGGGTCGAGTCCAGCTCGACGATTTACGCCAATTGCTCTAAGACTCCGGCCTCAAGACCGATAAGGATCTTGAGCAACCGAACAGTGAGTATCCTTAGCAATCTCTTCCACAAGAGCCCCGAGTCCGAATCCACCTCTCTGTCCGAGCAGTTCACCAGCCTCGAGGGGATCGAAGCCACGCGCGATGCAGCCATCCAGCTTTGGCGTTCGAGCATGATCAGCATGAGCGAAGCCATGCCATCTTCGCCCAAACAGATCTGCGACCCCCATCGCAAGAGCATCAAGCAGTTGGTTGAGGACATGCCGAACAAGCCGGCTCCCAACGTCATCGAGCAGCTCAAGCAGAAGACGATGGAGATCCTCAAGAGCTACGGCGCTCAGATGGGTTCGTTTATCGATTCGCAAGATAAAGAAGCCAAAGCCGTCTTGAACTCGGTCGCCCAACTCACCGAGACCCTTTCCGGCTTCGACCAACGCTATGCCGTCCGGCTCCAGGGCGTCACCAGGAAGCTCCGTCTGCTGGCCACCTCAAATGACCTCGGCGAGATCCGCACCAAGCTCAGCGCCGAATGCACCCAGCTTGAGAAGTGCCTTGAAGAGCAGCAGCGCGATACCCGTGGCGCCATGCAGCGGCTGAACGAAGACCTGAACAAGAGCGATAGCCGCAAGCAACGCACCATCCCCGGCCCCGGCTCGCAGCATGGCTCAGACAGCCTTCTTACCCTCGAAGTGGCGGTGCGTGGATGGGATCGCTACTGCCTGGTGCGCTACGAGTTTCACGCCCGGCCGGGCATGGCTCTCGATGCTGCGGCCTGGTCCTCCAAAGAGAAGGGGCTTCTTGATGCCTTGCCCGAGCGGCTTGGCCATTTGGTCAAAGCCCTAGTCCCCAAGACAGGTGTGATCCTCGCTGCGGTGCAATGCCAGTTGCTTGAGTACGCCGGCCAGGCGGAGTCGATGGAGCGTTCTCTGGCTCAGACCAGCGGAGTGACTTGTACCTCACGAGTGGTTGAGCCACTTCGCGGGGAAGCAATGCGCGACGCGATGCTTCGTCTTGAGAAGGCTGGTTAAGATGCTGCGCTATGCACTATTCGCTTCCGATACGTCGATTGCCTTTGGCCTCGAGCGCTGTGTGAGCCTCCTGCTCCTACGGGCCTTTGACCATTTTCTCCCGCCTGAGGGTCTCCTTGACTATGTTCAAGCGTATTCCCCTCAGGTTCATTAGCGAAGGTGATGCGTGGGGGAGCACTCGAACCCTCCTCCACCTACGACCGCGAGATTGCCGATCTTGCTTCCTGGCTCGCCTCAGAGTCTGGCGTCAAGCGAGGGCCGAAGCCCAAGCTCAAGGTCGAATACTTCTCACTGATCCCCAGCCGCTACTCGCAATTCGGCGTAACCGATTTGGCCGTTGAGCCTCTCGTCGGGCTTGGGCAGGTCCCCGCCGCCGAACCAAATTCGCGCCTTGCCGTTCTCGACCAAAACGGTTGCGTCGCAGACCACTGCCGAGTTCCAGGGCTGGTTGCCGCGCAAGACCGGTTCCTTGAGCTTCGCCCAATGGCGGCCGTCCTTTGAGACGGCGTAGCCCATCGCCCGCTTCTCCTTGCGGTCTCGCCCGGTATAGAGCATTACCCACTGGCCGTTGGCCTCGAAGACAGCTGGTTCGCCCAAGCCATTCTCGTCAAAGTCTCCTGCCCCACCAAGTTCTACCAATGGGCCGCGCTGCTTGATCCAGTTGATTCCATCCGTTGATTTGGCAACACCAAGCCTCTGCCTGCGGGCCCGGTCCTCGCCGAGGTAGAAAAGATAGAGTTCACCGGATGCGCTGATCAGGTAGGGGTCGCCGATGCTGATTTCGTCCCAGCTCATGCTTGGCCCGAGGGTCAGAATTGGGTCTGACTGTTTGGTCCAGTTGCGGCCGTCACTCGAGTGCGCAAGCCGGATGATGTTCTTGCCTTTAGGGCCAGCCTGATAGGCGTAGAGCAGCTCTGCTCCAAGTGTGACGGCTCCACCATTTGCCGCTATATACTCGCCATCGGCATTCAGGACTTTACCCGAATCTTGCCAGGTGAGGCCATCCTTTGAAGTTGCGAGGGCAGTGTGCCAACTCTTGCCATCAAAAAGCGAGTAGAGGTTGAAGTATTGGTCGCGCCATCGCACCACTGAAGGGTTCAGCACGTCAAGCGAAGCACCCCTTTCGATCACAGGAGCGGCAGTCAGATGCCAACGGAGATCGAGCGTCGGGCCTTGGGGCTTAGGAAGGGAGAAGTCGTCGTAGCGACCGCATCCACAAAGCAGGAGCGCGAGAAGCAGATACCTCATAGCGGAATGCGGACTCGGATCGTGGCTCCATGACCCGGGCGGCTGATGACGACCAATTCCCCACCGAGGCTGCGGGCTCGGCGCTTGATGCTTCCAGGGCCAATGCGCAGTGCTTCGAGCTCAGCAAGGTCATAGTTACCACTGAAGGGAAAGCCAGTGCCATCGTCCTCAATGTCGATGTGGAGCATCTCGCCTTGCATGGTGAGTGCGATGGCGACTCGTGAGGCCTTGGAATGCTTGTGGACATTGTTTAAAGACTCGCGAACGATTTGCAGCACTTCAAGGAAGCTCTCGGGCTCACCGGTGACTTCCTGGCTCGAATAGCTGGCCGAAATGCCGGTATCTTTTTTGAAGTTTTCGACCAGGCGGCGGATTGCTGTCGAGAGGCTTTCGCCTTCGACCTCGAGTGGCCTCATACTGCGGACAAAGGCCCGAAGCTCAGCAACCTGAGCACGACAGACCATTTGCAGGTCTTGCAGCTCTTTGAGCCCCGTAGCCAGGTCGCGGCCTAGCATTTGTTGAACGACGTTAAGGCGCATCTGGAAGCTGATGAAGCTCTGAAGCGGTCCGTCGTGAAAATCATCGGCAATGCGCTGACGTTCGGTCTCGCGCAGTTTCTCTGCCTCGCTGCGCAGGGTTACAACGTCGAGTTGCGCCTCATCGAGACGGTCTGAAAGAACCCGCTTTTCGAGCGATAGAGTGCAGGCAAGGATGCCTGAGAGCATGACCAACGGCTGCAAGAGTTCTCCCTGAGGCGGGCGCATCAGCAGGAAGAATCCCTGGCAGAGCACGAGCACTGTAAAGACCTCTCGCCAGCTATGGAGGATTCCAGCTTCAAGCAGCAGGTAGACGTAAAAGAGGGAGTTGAACCAGATGTTCTGGTCGGCGGAGAAGTGGGCGAAGATCAGGAAGACGATGACGTCGATACCGAGGCTGAAGATGGGAGGCCAGCGCCTTTCGACATCACGCCAGAGTAAGGCCATCAGACTGTAGATCGTAAATCCTGAAGCCAGCGCCATTACCGGCCAGGGAATTGACCTTACGGCGGCACTGCCTACGGCTAGGAAGGCGAGTGCGAGGATCGTGCGTATGACGGCAAGGCTCTGCCACCAAAGCGGAGACAGGTATTTGGGCTCGGGTGGATTCATGGGTTAGCGCCTGTAGAAAAAGAGAGTGTGACTGCGACCTTCGGTGTCTTCCATTACCTCGGTTTTTTCGGGGTTCCACTCGGTGAATTCAAAATCGTGACAGACAATGCGGACACCCTTCTTGATGGTCTTCTCCAACACTGGCGAAAGACGGATGTTGGTGATCGGCAGCAGGTAGACGGTGATCAAATTGGCGTCAGCGTAGTTTTGCTCGAAGATATCACCTTCAATGACACTGGCGAGCTTGCCCAGGTTGAGGCTCAAGAGGCGCTGACGGCTTTGAGCTACCAGGGCTTTGTCCAGTTCGATTCCCACTGCTGTTGCGCCGAATTTCTGTGCGGCAGCAACGATGATGCGGCCGTCACCGGAGCCCAGGTCATAGACTTTTTCGCCTTTCTTTAACTCTCCAAGTTTGAGCATGCGGTCCACCACTATCTGAGGTGTCGGGTAGTAGGGAGCAGCCCTTTCGGGCGGCTTGCCTTGGTCTTGGAGGCTCAGTGCGAGAAGGAAAAGCAATGACTTCATAGGGGTCTAACGAATCGGCGAATAGGCGGTTGGCGAGAGGATTGAGTTCGAGATGTTCGAGACGACTTCCCCATCGCTGAGGCCTGGTAGCACTTTGAGTTTGTCCCATTCCGGATGCGTGACGAACTTTTTCCAGTTCGCCTCGCGGGCGGCGAGGCTGTCGTACCAGAGCATGTAGGTGAGGTTGGGCATGTTAGTGCCGAAGATGGTTTCACCGAAGAAGACGGGGTTGAGGCCAGTCTTGCGGAAGACGGCGATCTCGCCGTTGTTGAACATGCCGATCTTCTTACCGAGGGAATCAAAGTGGTTTGACTCATAGGTGCGGAGTTCGAAGGTGCGCGGGGCGCGACCGGCTTCGGCGGCGGGCATCTCAAGCGCAGGGAAGCCGTCGAAGCTGCGCAGGAGGCTTGATT
>JBKJUN010000535.1:0-5832 GCA_046590555.1 Bryobacter sp.
TGGCACTGTTTCAGTCGGCTGGCATCGCAACGGCGCAGAATGCGGGAACGGGCAGCGGTGGATTTGTGTTGAACCCTGGCATCGGCTTTATCCTGATGACGATGATCAGCCTAACGACCGGCACAGCCTTTATCATGTGGCTGGGCGAGCAGATTACGGAACGCGGTATCGGGAACGGCATGTCGCTGATTATTTTCACGGGTATCGTGATCGGATTGCCGACAGCGCTGGTCGAAGTTTATAACAACGTATTTGTCACGGGGCAGTGGAACCCATTGCAGTTGATCATTATCCTGGTGATGATGATCGGCGTGATTGGCCTGATTGTGCTGGTGGAACGCGGGGAACGCCGCATTCCGGTGCAATATGCCAAGCGCGTGGTTGGACGCCGCGTTATGGGCGGCCAACAGACGCATCTCCCGCTTAAGGTAAACGCCGGTGGAGTCATCCCCGTTATCTTCGCGCAGAGTCTGCTGACCTTTCCGCAAAGCTTTTTGCAAGTGGAGTGGATCAAGAACAACCAGTGGATGTCTGGGTTGCTGGAATCCATTGGGCACACGCAACCGCTGTACTTCATTATGTACACCGTGCTGATCGTGTTCTTCTGCTTCTTCTATGTTTCGATTATCTTCAACCCGAACGAAGCGGCAGACAACATGCGCAAGTTCGGCGGCTTCATCCCCGGGATCCGGCCGGGCAAGAACACAGCCGATTACATGAACCGCATCCTTACCAGGATTACGGTAGTAGGCGGTCTGTATCTTGCTTTATTGAGTTTGTTGCCGGAAATCATGATTTCTGGAATCAAGCTGCAACGATTGCCGCTGATCGGGAACTGGATCGATGGATCGTTTCCGCGCTGGCTACTGGATGGTTTGGGCGTATCGTTCTACTTTGGTGGAACTTCGCTGCTGATCGTCGTCGGCGTGGCGATGGACACGGTAAATCAAGTTGAGGCGCAGTTGATTATGCGCCATTATGAGGGCTTCACTCCGAAAGCTGGCCGCATCCGTGGCCGCCGGAGCAGCGTGTAAGGTTTTGAGCGAGGAACTGATTCCGACCACAGTGGTTCTTTTTGGACCTCCGGGATCGGGAAAAGGAACGCAGGCGAAGCTCTTGATCGAGCGGTTAGGCCTGCCTCACGTGTCGACCGGAGATATGCTTCGCGAGCATATCAAACTGGGAGATGCGCTGGGCGTCGAAGTACGGGAAGTCATCAAGGCGGGCAATCTGGTGCCGGATCATCTGGTGATCCGCCTGGTGGAAGATCGGCTTTACCGGCCGGATTGCAAGGCTGGAGTTTTGCTGGATGGGTTTCCGCGAACCATCGACCAGGCCCGCATGTTGCTGGGCATGGCGGAGGGTCGCGGTCTTCGACTGTTGGTAATCCACTTGAAAGTAGATTATGATGTAATTACAGCCCGATTAACGGGACGTCGCATTTGCCCTCAGTGTGGAACCCTATACAACATTCGCTTGAAGCCTCCGATTGTGCCTGGAAGGTGCAATATCGAAGGATCTCGCTTGATCATTCGCGAGGATGACAAGGAGCCGGTGATTCGGCAGAGGCTGATTGGTTATGATGCCCAAACCACGCCGGTGTTGAAGTTTTTCGCTAAGCGCGTTAGGTTTTTTGAGGTGGACGGTAGCAACCGGAAGCCGGAAGATTTGTCGAACGAAATTGTGAACTGGATTCAGACGACCATTACCGATGAAGGATCCGCGAGCGGAGAGGGCCTCTGATGGCTATTATTCGCAAGAGCCAATCCGAACTCGAAAAGATGAGAAAGTCTGGACTTCTGGTTTACCAGATCCTGAGTGAGCTTTCAAAGATGGTTGAAGAAGGCATAACGACGATGGATCTGGAAGTCGAGGCCGAGAAGATGATTCGCGATGCTGGTGCCAAGTCAGCGTTTAAGGGTTATTACTCGGAAGCGGCGGGGACGAAATTCCCCTACGTGCTTTGTACCTCGGTAAACGAAGTGGTGGTTCACGGGATGCCATCGGCGAAGCGGCAGTTGAAGTCGGGCGATATTGTTTCGATTGATACAGGCCTTGCTCTCGATGGATATTACGGAGACTCGGCAGTGACGGTGGCGGTAGGTGAGATTTCACCTGAAACGCAGCGGCTGCTCGATGTCACCAAAGAGTCGCTGGAATTGGCAATCCAGCAGGCGCAACCCGGCAACCGGCTCTTCGATATCAGCCGAACGGTCGAAGGTTTTGTATTAAAGAACGGTTTTACTGTGGTTCGCGAATTTGTGGGCCACGGGATCGGGACGAAGCTGCACGAGGAACCGCAAGTTCCAAACTATGTGGATCGGCAGCAGGAAAACCCGAAGTTGAAGGAAGGCATGGTTCTGGCGATCGAGCCGATGGTGAACCAAGGCCAACCTGAGACAAATGTGTTGAGTGATAAGTGGACTGCAGTGGCTACTGATGGTAAGCCCTCGGCACACTTTGAACATGTAGTGGCGATCACGGCAAATGGGCCGTGGGTTTTGACGAGGCCTTAAGTGGCTGACGTTGAGACCGTAGAAGCCAAAGTTTTGGATCTGCTCCCAAACGGGGCAGTGAAATTGGAGTTGGAGAGCCGGGCTCAAGTAATTGGGCATCCGGCCAGCCCGGTGAAGGTGAATTTTACCCGCCTGCGGCCTAACGACCGCGTTTTGGTTGAATTGTCTCCGCACGACAAGTCGCGGGGCCGGATTGTGAAGTTGTTGGCGCTGTAGCGGTGCTGGCAGCAAATACTGAGTTTTAGAAAAGGCGAAGGTTTACCGTAATGAAGGTTCGTCCGTCGGTCAAGAAAATTTGTGATAAATGCAAGGTCATCCACCGCGAAGGCGTCGTGCGCGTGATCTGCTCCAACCCGAAGCATAAGCAGCGGCAGGGTTAGTTAGTTCGGGAAAGAGTCAAGGAGAGCGAATAAAATATGGCACGTATTGCTGGCGTTGATTTACCGGCCCGGAAGCGGGCAGACATTGGGCTTACCTACATTTATGGAGTGGGGCGGACACGCGCCGCTTCAATCCTGCATCGTTGCGACATTGATGGTGGAACGAAAATTTCCGACCTCAGCGATGATCAAGTAAACAAGATTCGTCTTCTGCTGGAATCAGAAGGTGCCATCGAAGGTGACCTGCGTAAGGAAGTCTCGATGAACATCAAGCGCCTTATGGAAATGGGCAGCTATCGTGGCTTGCGTCACCGTCGGGGGCTTCCGACCCGCGGCCAGCGTACACACACCAATGCCCGCACCCGCAAGGGACCGCGCAAGGGCACGGTTGCCGGCAAGAAGAAGGCGACCAAGTAGGCCGACATTCGGCTAACGAGGAATTAATATGGCTAAGGCGCAAGCAAAAAGCAACAAGAAGAAGTCTTTCAAGAAGAAAGAGCGTAAGAGCGTACCAGTTGGCCTGGTTCACGTTCAGGCTTCTTTCAATAACACCATCATCACGATCACTGACCTTGTGGGCAATGTGTTGAGCTGGAGTTCGAGCGGTTCGCTCGGCTTCCGTGGCTCGCGCAAAGGCACTCCGTTTGCCGCACAACAAGCCAGCTTTACCGCTGCCACCAAAGCCAAGGACAACGCCGGACTTCGCACTGTCGACGTCAAGGTGTCTGGCCCTGGCGCTGGGCGCGAATCAGCTGTGCGAGCACTCGGCAGCGTAGGCATCGAAGTGCGTTCGATCCGCGATACCACGCCGATCCCGCACAACGGTTGCCGCCCGCCCAAGCGCCGTCGCGTCTAGCCTTTAAGAATTTGTATGTGATTTGGAAGCAGGACGAAAGCCCGCAAGGGTTGTAAACTGCACCTGATCCGGAACCATTCAGGTAACCAGGAGAATATAAGAAACAATGGCTCGTTATCACGGCCCCGTATGTCGGCTCTGTCGGCGTGAGGGCATGAAGCTCTTTTTGAAGGGCGAGCGCTGCCACACTGAAAAGTGTGCCATCGAAAAACGTAATTTCGTCCCCGGCCAGCACGGCCAGGCCCGGAAGTCTAAGATTCAGGGCTACGGCCTGCAGTTGCGAGAGAAGCAGAAGGCTCGCCGTTACTATGGCGTACTCGAAGGCTACTTCCGCAACCTGTTTGAAAAAGCATCCGTGATGAAGGGCGTCACCGGCGACAACATGCTCAGCATGCTTGAAAGCCGTTTGGACAACGTCGTTCTCCGCGCCGGATTTGCCACCAGCCGGGCACAAGCCCGTCAGCTCGTCCGTCACGGTCATATCAGCGTGAACGGTCGCCGCACCAATATTCCTTCGTTTCAAGCCAAGCCGGGCGACACGCTCGAAGTTGTGGAGAAGAGCCGCAAGGTGACTTCGATCATTGCTTCACGCGACGCCACAGCACACTATCCTTCCCCTAACTGGCTCGACGTGGATCGCGAGAATTTCAAGGCGCGCGTCACACAGGCTCCCAAGCGGGAAGACCTGGTTCAAATACAGCTCAACGAACAGTTGATCGTCGAACTGTACTCGAAGTAATTGGCAAGACACACTAACAATTTCTAACTACAAGGAGGCGCATGTTTCGAGGTTTTCAAAAGCCAAAGCGTCTGGTTGCCAATACGGAAACATTGAGCGAGCGGTATGGCATGTTCACGGCACAGCCGTTTGAACGTGGCTTCGGCACGACGATCGGTAACGCGCTCCGGCGCGCTCTGCTGAGCTCGATCGAAGGTGCCGCGATCACAGCCGTTCGTATTGAGGGAGTCGCGCATGAGTTTTCGCCGATCCCCGGAGTCGTTGAGGATGCGACAGACATCATCCTGAATTTGAAGCAGATCCCTTTCAAGATGGCAGGAGAAGGGATCAAGACTGTTCGACTGAAGTCGGACGGTTCTAACGAATTATTGAGTGGCATGATCGAAACGGACAGTGACGTTGAAGTCCTGGATCGTAACATGCACATCGCGACGGTGAGCGAGGGCGGAAGCCTGACGATCGAAATGCGTCTGAAGATGGGGCGCGGCTATGTCAGCGCGGACCGCAACTTCGACGAGGATTTACCCTTGGGTTATATTCCGATCGATTCAGTCCACTCGCCGGTGCGCAAAGTAAATTACAACGTCGAGGCCGCGCGCCTCGGGCAGATGACAGACTTTGACAAGCTGACTCTGGAAGTGTGGACCAACGGTGCTGTTTCGCCCGCCGATTCGATCGGTATGGCGGCCAAGCTACTCAAGGACCACATGACGATTTTCGTCAACTTCGAAGAGACGCCAGAATCGGTGGAAGAGCCGGTGGAGCGTGCAGCAGGTCAGATGAACGAAGTACTGAACCGTTCGGTGGAAGAGCTCGAACTCAGCGTCCGTTCCTACAACTGCCTCAAGAATGCCAACATTCAGACCATCGGCGATCTGGTACAGAAGACCGAAGCGGAAATGTTGCGCACCAAGAATTTCGGGCGCAAGTCGCTGAACGAAATCAAAGAAATCCTCGGTGGTCTCGCCTTGAGCTTCGGTATGAAGATCGATGCCAGCGGCCGCCTCATCGCCCCCCCGGGTGGTATGTCCATGGAGCCGTTGCCGCTGGGCGACGATGACCTCTAAACGATACGGCAATTAGAAGGAGTTAGGAAATGAGACATCGTAAGGGCGGCTTCAAACTCAAACGCAGCCTTAGTGAGCGCCGCGCGTTACTGCGCAGCCTGGTAACGGCTGTTGTGCTCGATGAACGTATTGAAACGACCATCCCCAAGGCCAAGGCCGCAAAGCCTTTGGTTGAAAAGATGATCACGCTCGCCAAGGAAGGTACACTTCACTCGCGCCGTCAGGCGGCAGCATTCCTGCTGACCCCCGACAGCGTCAAGAAGTTGTTCGATAA
>JBKJUN010000618.1:0-1031 GCA_046590555.1 Bryobacter sp.
AAGGGCTACAGAGCGGCCTTCATTAACCCGAATTCCAAGCTGCTGGGCCCGAAGTTCAAATTCGCCAAATATGGGCAGAATGGCGCTGAACTCAGTGAACTGCTGCCGCACTTGGCAAAGGTTGTCGATGATATCGCCATCGTGAAGTCAATGAGTACGGACGCGTTTAATCATGCGCCGGGGCAGTTGTTGATGAATACGGGCAGCATGATCTTTGGGCGACCGAGTTTCGGAGCCTGGACGACTTATGGCCTGGGTAGCGAAGCTGAAGATCTGCCGGCCTTTGTTGTGTTCTCCACCGGCAAGAAGGGGCCCTCGGGCGGTAACTCCTGCTGGGGCTCTGGCTTTCTGCCGACGGTGCATCAGGGTGTTCAGTTCAGGGCTTCCGGTGATCCTGTGCTTTATTTGTCCAACCCCGAAGGCATCGACGCGCAGTTGCAACGCGAGTCGCTTGATTCCATTCGCCGGCTAAACCAGATGAAGCTCGATGACGTGGGTGACCCTGAGATTGCGACGCGTATCAATTCTTACGAGATGGCGTTCAAGATGCAGACGAGTGCTCCCGATTTAATGGATATTTCGAAGGAGCCAAAACATATCCTCGATATGTATGGGGCTGAACCGGGTAAGCCTTCTTTTGCGAATTGCCTGCTGCTGGCTCGCCGTATGGCCGAGCGCGGCGTGCGCTTTACACAGATCTACCATGAGGCTTGGGATCAGCACGGCTCACTCGTGAAAGACATCACGCAGAATTGTAAAGATACCGATCAGGCCTGTGCGGCTCTCATTACCGATTTGAAGCAGCGTGGGATGCTTGATGACACGCTTGTAGTTTGGGGCGGCGAGTTTGGCCGCACCCCGATGACGCAGGGCGGCACCGATGGCCGCGACCACCATCCGAATGCATTCACGATGTGGATGGCTGGTGGCGGCATCAAGCCGGGCCTGGTGATGGGGCAGACCGATGAGCTTGGCTTCAATGTTGTCGAAGACAAGGTGCACGTGCATGACCTTCATGCCACGCTGATGCA
>JBKJUN010000723.1:0-11819 GCA_046590555.1 Bryobacter sp.
TTTTTGCTCTGCGCCATGACACTGGTTGAGATCCTTGTCGATTTTCAATTCTTCGATTGGGTGCGCTATCGACTGATCCATCTCGGCCTCGGCGCTCGTGGCCAATTTTTCGCCATAACTATCTGCACTTTCTTTTTTTCTGCAGCACTGGACAACTTGACCACCTCGATTGTCATGCTCCGTATCTCGGCGATGTTTTTCAGAGGCAAATCTCTTTTCCTAACAGCCTGCGCAATAATCTCTGCAGCCAACTCAGGCGGCGCATGGTCCCCCATTGGCGACATCACAACTTTTATGTTGTGGGCTGCAAAAAAGTTCACAGTGGAACAGCTGATCCAAGCAACCTTGCTACCTTCCCTGGCATCATTCGCCGTGGTCGTCCTTTGGCTGAGTCGCGGCATCGAACCAGCCAAATCCGACGAAAACACCGACAGCCTTAGTCCCATGCATTGGTCTCAATGGGCCATCATACTCATCTGCCTCGCCTCGTTCACCGGCCCATTTTTCGCCGTCCAGGCGGGCCTCCCGGCCTTCACGGGCCTCATGATGGGCCTGGGCTTTGTCTGGATGATGCAAGAGATTTTCCGAAAGACCCAAAAGCACGAGGCCAGCCTGATGGGCCAAAAGATCGAAGCCCTAATTGAAAAAATCGACATTCCCTCCCTACAGTTCTTCATCGGCATCCTCTCCGCCGTCACCGCCCTCCACATGGTTGGCTCCCTCCAATCCATGACCCAAATTCTCTACGGCGAAGGTGACCAGCGCACCATCCTTGGCCACATCATCCTCGGAGTCGCCTCAGCCATCTTCGACAACGTCCCCCTCACCGCCATCGCGATCCAAAGCTTCAGCGGCACCGACGGCACCCTCTGGTCTCTCCTCGCCTTCACCGTCGGCACCGGCGGCAGCATCCTCGTCATCGGCTCAGCCGCAGGCGTTGTCGCCATCGGAATCATCGACAAGCTCCGCGAAGAATTCGGTAACGATTTCGTTGCCCCGCTTTCCTTCGGTGCCTACACCAAACACGCCGCCCTCCCAAACCTCATCGGCTTCTTCGCCGGCGTCGCCACCTGGTACCTGATGAACGGCAAGCACTAACACTACTTAAAATCGGCTCCAATGCGCTCTGTGGAGCTCTTATCTCCCAACTTGCGGCCAAGCCAGGGTCGAGCGACAAGCCTCCAGTGCAAATCTAATAACTGCCCAAAGGTGCTTACCAGCGATTGCAATCGAAAGAACTGCGACCGTCCGTGCAATCGAGCACGGTGACTCACCGGAATTTCTACGATCCTTGTTCCAGTCTGTTCAATCTTCTTCACCAGTTCCACGCAGATCGTCCCGCTGGTGCTACTCAACTGAATTCGCTCGAGCGTAGCGCGCCGAATCAACCTGAAATCACAGTCAATATCCTGAAGCGAAATCCCAAACATGCTTCGCGCAAATAGATTGTAGATGCTGCCGATCCAGATTCTGTGCAGAGGGTCGTGGCGTTTCGCCTTGATCCCGTTCACCAGTCCCACTTCTGGCCCGCTCAACTGAAGCAGCTTTGGCAGCTCCCCAACATCATATTGACCATCGCCGTCTGTATAAAAAACGAAATCTTTCCTGGCACCTCGAAAGCCGCTCTGCAGCGCCCCGCCATATCCTCGATTTTCAGTATGTCGAATCACTCGCAGCCGTTCTCCATATTGGGCCTGCAATTCCCGCAGCACTGAGACCGTGTTGTCCGAACTCCCATCATTGATCACAATCACTTCGTAATCCTCTACGTGGTCACGCAAAACGCGAAAGGTAGTGGCAAGCAGCCCTGGCAACGAGGGAGCATCGTTGTATGCCGGAAAGAATACAGTCAGGCTGTGCGGGAAGCGGTAAGCCCTTACTTTTTCTCTAAGGTTTCGATGGGTCACAGTAGGGTCGAGCCTCCACTTTCTCTAAAACATCATTTGGGCCAAGTACGAAATCCAGTGGCATGCCAAGCCGGATCACCGCCGCATACCGGAACACCTCATACCCATACGGAGCGCAATGGATTTGAATCGGTGTCTGGTTGGTTTCTGCAGCAAAACGGAGAAATTTCTCTGTCGGCTCCACGCGCCTCTCGTACTGATCCAGCTTCTTCGTCCACAAATAGTAAACGCTTTGGGCACAAATCGCCGCAGCCAGTGTCCAGGCCAGAACCTGTTGCCGCTGCCCCGTCCCAAGCCTGAGCCTCCAGAAGGCGGCTCCAATCACCAAAGCCAACCCTGCGCTAGCCAGGTATGTGTGGCGGCTCGGCACGCGGTCCATATACGTCAGAAATGAGTAGGGCAAAAGGGTAATTCCGATCCAACTCATGCTCAGGACCAGAATCGGGCGGTTCTCCTGTCGCCCCAACACAAGCAGGATCGCAACACAGACCCAGCCCCAGGGAATGAACATTCGCAAGGTACTGTTCGCCAGCACAATCAGAAATGGGGCATGGAGGTTGAAAGTTCCATCATTCAAATGAAGATGAGAAGCACTGGCCTCGAAGATTCCAAATGCATAGAGCCCACCAATAAGCCCCATCAATCCGATAGGCACGATGGGAGCTTTCCACTCCTTCGCTTCCCACCACCACAGGCACGCACAAAGTGCAGCAAGCACGACCCCTGATTCTTTCGATAACAGCGCCATCAGAAAACAGCCTGTAGTTACAGCCATCCACCAATAACTACGAACCGCGAATGCGCGCAGCCAGGCAAGAAGCCCCAGCATCACGAACAGGAATACCAGTATTTCTGGCAGAGCTGCATACCAGATCACCGCCTCTTGATGAACTTCACATATCCCGAAGAAAGCGGCTCCAGGTATCGCAAGCCCGAAGCCAATCCGCTTCCAAAAACCCAAGCTGGCTACCAGTAAAGAGTTTACGCAATGCAAAAACAAATTTACGCATCTATGTATCGTTGGGTCTGGCCCTGCCATCAGATCCACCACATACGTCAAAACGAGCGATGTGGCACGGCATCGATAGAGAACATCGGCAGCCAACTGATTCCAGTGCTCCATTGGCCCATACTTGCGGCCCAGATAAACTTGCAGATAGGAATCTGACAGAAAAGGCAGTTCCATGAAAGGCAGATACGCGATCACCGCACCCACCACGATCAGCAGCACAGCCGTCCATAGACGCATTGTGTGGCGGAACGAAGCTGCTTCCGCGAACCCGTTAACTTGAGTGCGTGCAGTAGTACGTATTACCAACCCGTAAGGTTACAGGACTGACCCAAGCGAAGACGTTATCTTTTGGTCAGCTGAGTCCTATCGTTTGGACATTTCTCCAGCGCCCCACCATCTGAATGCGCTGAGCCTCACCAAGTATGGAACCATAACGGGTGTAGAGAACTTCGAATCAAGCAACATGACTGAATCTCCCTCTCAATCAGCACGGCTGCAAAACTTCCAGGTAGGGATCATACTCCTGGCCCTGAGTCTCTTCGCCGGAGCCGCTTGGCTTCATTGGCGGTTTCCTTATGTTCCGCTTGGCATTTTGTATCTCTTTCCTATACTTGTCGGCGCAATCGTCCTGAATCGCTGGCAAGTGATCCTCTTCGGTCTGGTAATGGCCGCCACGCGCTCATCGATCCTCCCGGCTGAAGCAGTCGGTGCTACTATTCTTCGCTTTCTGCTTGCCCTGATTGCATATTGGTCAGCCGGTTTGCTTGTCATCGAAATCTCAAGCAACCGTCTGCTTCGTCGAAAATACACTGATGACATATCCGAGAAGCAAGGGCTCCTCCAACAAGCTCAGGCAGACCTTGCAACGCTGGCTGAAAGCAGCCCTGCAGCGATCTTCACGCTCGATGATCAAGCCAGGTTTATATCTGGAAACCGGGCCGCTGCAAATCTGGTCGGGCTTTCGCCAGAAGCTTTGGTGGGCCACCCTGCCAGCCTGTCTCTCCCTGTGCTTGCGGCAGCTCTCAAGTTTTCGTCTGGCACAGTAACATTCCGTACTGCGGCGCAATGCCAGGGCCTGCGCAACGATGGGGAGCGCTTCGTGGCCCAAACCTGGTTTTCCACCTACGACACCCCGGCAGGCCGACGCCTGGCTGCAATCGCCGTCGATGTTTCGGAGGAAATCCGCGAGCGCGAAGAGCAAAACCTCCGGCAACTGCTCGCCAACAATCGCATCGTTGCCGCCGCTGTTTCCCACGAAATTCGTAACATCTGTAGCGCCATAGCTCTGGTCCATTCCCGCATTCAAATATCTTCCCTTCCTGAACACGAATCCGACTTTGAGGCCCTGGGCTCGCTGGTCCATGCGCTGGGCCGCGTCGCCGCTCTCGACCTCCAGGTCCGCGCACGCTCGGCAATGGAAACCGTAGACCTCGTCGAGATCCTCGATCAGTTGCGCATCATCATCGGTCCAGACTGGAAGGAAGCCGAAGCCGCGTTGCATTTCAATATTCCTAGCACGCTCCCCCGAGTTTTCGGTGAAGGCTACGGTGTACTCCAGGTCCTGATGAACCTCTCAATGAACAGCCTTCGCGCCATGGAGAATTGCGCCGAACGCCATTTTGAACTCTCGATTTCCGCAACGCCTCAAACCCTACTCCTCCGTGTTGCGGATTCCGGCCAGGGAGTCGCTGATCCTTCAACACTCTTTGAACCATTCAAAAGTGAAACCGGCCACACCGGCATAGGACTCTATATCTCGCGCGCCATCCTGCGCAGCTACGGTGGAAATTTGAAACACGAACCCTCAGAACGTGGCGCAACTTTTGTCCTCGAGCTGGCACTCGCGGTGCCTGCCGGACACCCAATATGACCACTACCCAAACCATTCGCCTCCTCCTCGTGGACGACCACGCCCTCTTCCTCGGTAGCCTCAGCCATCTTCTATCTGCCCAGCCAGACTTTCAGGTCCTGGGCTGCGCAAGTAACGCCACAGACGGCCTCAACTTATTTCTCGAATTCAATCCCGACCTCTTACTCCTCGATGTAGACCTGGGAGGAGACCGCGCCATCGACTTGCTGCGAAGAATATCCGCAACCGGCACCGTCCCCAATGTCCTCGTTGTCACTGCCGGCATCAGCGAATTCGAAGCGATTCAACTGGTCCACGCCGGAGCCAAAGGTATCTTTCATAAGCACAATCCCCCATCTGAACTCTGCGCCGCCGTTCGCCGCATAGCCAGCGGTGATGTGGTCCTGGAACCTCAATACCTCAAAGCCCTCTTCGCTGCGGTAGACCCTAAATCTTCTGATTCTCGTCCTGCCCTTTCCACTCGCGAGATCGCTCTGCTTCGATACCTGCTGCAGGGCTTGGCCAACAAGGAAATCGCCATTGAAATGACCCTATCCGAAAGTTCGGTCAAAGCAATTCTGCGCGGCTTGTTTGACCGGCTTGGAGTGCGCAGCCGTAGCCAGATTGTCAAAGTCGCTCTCAACGAGTACCGGGATCTTCTATGACGGCACCGCCACCAATGAGGGCCCAAAATTGATTCGACTCTGGACCAGACTTCGTTCGGCGCTCACCCCCAAACCACGCCTCCCGGCATCAGATGAGTCAGAAGACCGCGTTCTGCTTGTTTTAACTCTCCTGATCGCAGTATTAACCAGCCTCACCATCGTCGGCTTTGTGGCAATCACCGAACGTCTCGGCGCAAATCTCCTTGCAGCAGGTCCGCTGCTGCGCTTCCTGAGCCCTCTGCTTGGTTCACTTCTTTCCGGCTTTCTGCTCTTTCGATTCTTTCCTGAAGCCCGCGGTAGCGGCATTCCACAAACACGCGTCGCACTGCTATTTGGCAAGGGCTTTATCAGCTTGCGCACTGTAATTGGAAAATTCCTCTGCTCTTCTATATCGCTCGGTAGCGGTATCGCTCTCGGCCGCGAAGGGCCGTCAGTCCACCTCGGCGCAGGTCTCGCCTCTGTCATCGGCCGGAACCTCGGCGTCAGCGAGCAAGGCGTTCGCGCATTGATCCCCGTTGGCACTGCCGCCGCCGTCGCCGCTGCTTTCAACACTCCCCTCGCTGCCGTCCTGTTTACGCTTGAAGAGATCCTCGCCGATCTCCATGCACGTCTAATAGGTTCTGTTGTCCTTGCAGCAGCCACCTCCTGGATGATCCTCCACTTGCTCCTCGGCGACGAACCGATTTTTCACGTGCCGGCATATCGTCTGGTGCACCCCTTGGAATTTTTGATCTATCTCATCCTCGGCCTCACCTGCGGCCTCGTGTCTACCCTTTTCGTCAAAGGCCTGCTTTGGCTTCGAGGCCACTTCCTCAAGACGCCAGCTCGATGGATGCCCTTTGCCCCCGCAGCTGGCGGCCTGGTGGTGGGCACTCTTGCCATTGCCTTTCCCGGCGTTTTGGGTGTCGGCTATCACCTGGTCAGCGAAGCTCTCAACGGCCAACTTGGCCTCAAAGCGATGCTGCTCCTGCTCCTGCTCAAACTCATCGCCACGACTTCCAGCTACAGCTCAGGCAACGCAGGCGGTGTCTTTGGCCCCAGCCTCTTTATAGGAGCCATGACCGGCGGGGTCATAGGTCAGGCGGCTCATCTCCTCTTACCCGACCTCACCGCAAGCGCGGGGGCCTACGCCCTCGTTGGGATGGGTGCCTGTTTTGCCGGCATCATCCGCACTCCAATGACCAGCGTCATCATGATTTTTGAAATCACACGCGACTACACGATCATCGTCCCGCTAATGATTGCAAACCTCCTGAGCTACCTCGTCTCGCGGCGCCTCCAGCCACTCCCGCTCTACGAAGCGCTTCTTGCCCAGACCGACATCCGCATGCCCTCGCCTTCGCACAGGCCCGAGCCACTCATAGTCGACAATGCCATGCGAAAAGCTTCATTGGCGTCCTTACCTTCTAATTCAGAAGGCCAAAACCGCATCCACCCGGACGATTCCCTCGATATGGCCCTCCAGCTCATGGGCAAAACCGGCAATAGACATCTGCCCGTCTGGAGCCGCATGGGCAACCAAATCCTCGGATCCATTCATCACGACGATTGCATCGCCGCATATCTGTCTGGCCCTGCTCCAACAACTACGAAACAACCGGCTCACAAGAATTGGCTTCCTGTCCTCGCACTCAGCACTTTTGCGGCGCTTGTACTCATCGCAGGCCTGGTGGTCTGGCAGCGCTCAAATCGCCTTCATTCGGCCGAAGATGCATTCAAGGCCGGTCAATCACTTCTAGCTCAGGGTCGAACGGTCGAAGCCGTGCAGGATTTCCGGCTCGCCCTGGCATCCAATCCAGGAGACAATCGAACTCGGATCGCCCTCGGCATCGCCCTGATTGAATCGGGCAATTCGAGTGAAGCGGCTGCCTATCTGCAGCAGGCCCTCGAAATCGACCCCACTCATGGCCCAACCCTGGTCGGCCTGGCAAGGCTTTCCAAATCGGCTGGCGATCTCAAGCGCGCCCACGACTATATGCAAAAGGGACTTGCCGCAAAGTGGCTCCCACAGGAAGCCTCCGGCCGTGTCGACGCTCAACTCGAATACGCACTTCTGCTCTATCAGTCTGGCAAAGCATCCCAAGCCACAACAAGCCTCTTGTCGCTGATTGAGCAATCTGGTGATTTCCAGGCGGTCGGCGAAAAAGCAGCCGATACCATCCAACAGTTCGACTCCTCAACCCGCGCCGAAGAAGCCTACACTCTCCTGGCAGAACGCTTTCCGGCAAACTCGGCCATCTGGACCAATCTGGCACGCTCAAGATTCTCAAATGGAAAAGAGCTCAACGCTCTGCAGGCCTATCGGGAAGCGGCTCGCCTGAGTCCTGATTCGGACGCCATCCGCTCTTCCCTCGCTTTGGTTGAGAAGGTCCTGAATCTCGACCCAGGCCGCCCGCGACTCTCGTTGAGAGAACGTGGCCGTCGCTGGAATGAAATTCTGGCGATCCTCATCCAAGAAACTTCTGCCTGCGGCGAATCTCCCGAACACCAGCTTGCAAAGCGATTGCTGAACACTAAAAACCTGAGTCTTGAAGTCCTCGACCGGAAAGTGGCCGCCGTTCTTGAGCTATGGGATACAACTGCGGATGCCTGTAAACAGGACCCTGCCCTTAGCCGCATACTCTCCCGGCTTCGCTAAAAATCAGACGCAATGCTCTACATTTGGCGACGAGGCTAGCCACATGAATGGAATGCTGTTCTAGACCTCCACTGCCGCTGTCTTACTCCCTGCTTCAGTCAACTCCAATCGCCAGTTCCGTCTATCCTGCGGATTCGGTACGCCCAATAGAATCGCCTCACAATCCCGCTCACCGTACTCGGATGCAGCTTTCTGTCCGATCAATCGAATCTCCAGATGCTGAGTCCAGTTACGCCCTGCATCGAGTACCCAAAGCACGCGCATAAAGTCCAGTACCCCGTCTGAATTAACCCTTGCTTCCAGCCTTCGCCTCACAATCCTCGGCATCTTTTCGAACTTGCTCCATCAATTAAAATATCGTAACGTTGTTCTTATAACATCTCATTTTTTCCGAAGGAGGCAATCTTATGGTCACTGTCATCATTCCTGCCCTGAATGAATCTGCCCGCATCAGCAATGTCATCGAGCTGGCAATTAACAGTCCTGGCGTAACGGAAGTCATCGTCGTCGACGACGGTTCCCTGGACGATACTCCACAAATCGCTACAACCGCAGGTGCCATAGTCATCACCAGTTCTCTCCTCGGCAAAGGTGCTTCGATGGAAGATGGCCTGAAGGCCGCCTCAAACCCGATAATCGTTTACTTGGACGGAGACCTCCAGGGGCTCAACCCAGACCTGATTCAGCTGCTGGTTCAGCCCATCCTTAATAACGAGGCAGACTTCTCAAAAGCCTGCTTCAGCCGCGCCGCAGGACGCGTCACAATGCTGACTGCCCGGCCTCTTCTGCAGCTATTCTTTCCAGAACTCGCGCACTTCGTCCAACCGCTCGGAGGCATCATCGCCGCCCGCGCCTCCCTGCTCCAAAACTTGAGATTCGAAACCGACTACGGCGTTGACCTTGGCCTTCTAATCGATGCCCATATGCTCAACGCCCGAATCGTCGAGGTCGACATCGGCCATCTCGAACACGACAGCCAATCACTCGAAGCTCTCGGCGAAATGTCAAAACAAGTAGTCCGTGCCCTGCTTAATCGAGCCGATCGTCACGACCGCCTGTCCGTCGAACAAATCCGCGAAGTCGAGGAAGTCGAACGTCATGCCCGCGCTGAATTCAGCCTTGCCACAAAATCTCTGGGCCGCGTACGCCGCCTCGCCATCTTCGACATGGATGGCACCCTGCTAAAGGGGCGCTTCATCGTAGAGTTGGCCCGCCGCTGTGGCCTGGAATCTCAGCTAGCCCAATGGCTTGACAATCATTCTGTCGGCACAGAGGAGCGTAGCGCCAACATTGTCAGCATCTTTGAAGGTATACCCAAGCAGGTCTTTGAAGAGGTCGCTCGTGAGATCGAACTCATGCCTTCGGCCGCAGAAACTGTGATCCGCTTGCGCAAACTCGGCTTCACCGTAGGCATCGTCACCGACAGCTACCGCATAGCCGCCGAAATCGTCCGCCGCCGCGTCTTCGCCGATTTCAGCGTCGCAAACCTGATTCGCTTCCGCGCCGGCAAAGCTTCCGGCGAACACACGGTCTCGCCGCTACTCCACCATCCCAATGGTTGCCAGAAACACACGCTGTGTAAACAGAATGTGGTTCTTCACCTGACCGAACGCTTCGAAATCGAAGACAACCAGATCCTGGTTGTAGGTGATGGACTCAATGACACTTGTATGTTGTCGAAGGCTGGCCTCTCCATCGCATTTGAGCCAAAAAGCGATCAGGTCCGGGCTTCGGCAAATCATACTGTGATTCACGATTTGTCGAATATCTTTGCCTGGGTGCGTGCCAAGGGTTGGGCGGACTCCGCAGCCGTGGCAACTCACTGATATGGCGGAAACTTACCTGTCTCAGGCACTTCGCATCAGTGAGGACTCAAAGCCGCCCCTTTACCGGCAGATTTACGATTCGGCCGAGATCGCTTCAGCCAACTATATCTTCGACTTGATTCTCTCTGCCGGTATCGCCACAATTGGTCTCGTTCTCAACAGCCCAGCCGTAGTGATCGGAGCCATGCTCATCTCTCCGCTGATGGGCCCAATCATGGCCGCCGGTCTTTCTTTCGCCTCTTCCGACATCTACCTCGGCGTTAAAGCTTTCCTCAACTTGCTCGGCAGTGTGGTCGCAGCAATTTCACTTTCGGCTTTGCTCGTTTGGCTCCTTCCTTTTTAGTCCGCAACTTCAGAACTTCTCGCAAGAACGCAACCAAACCTGCTGGATCTCGGCGTGGCTATCGCCTCGGGGCTGGCCGGTTCTATCATCATGGCGAGATCCCTCAATGGCTCAGGTGCCGGAGCGCTGCCTGGCGTGGCCATCGCCGTCGCACTGATGCCTCCTCTCTGCACGGTTGGCTTTGGCGTGGGAAGCGGCTGGAATTGGCAAATCATCTCCGGCGCCAGCCTCTTCTTCTTAACCAACCTCGTGGCAATCTCTTCCAGCGCATTTCTTGTCTTTTATCTTGTCGATATGGGTTCGGCGCAAACCTACGATTCCATCCCGGAATCGGAACGTCGTCATGTCACCGGCGCAGCGATCCATCGCTTCCTCCATTCAAACTTCATGGCAAGAGTCCTTGGCGACGTCGGGCACCTCCGCTGGCGAATCCTGATGGTAGTGAGCACCATCGGCGTATTGTTCATACCGTTGCGCGCTTCGCTGCTCCAACTCAGGGACGAAACGGTCTGCCGGTCTGCAGCAAGAGAGGCTATCAAGTCACTTGTGTCCAGCGACCACATTCTCAGCCAGCAACTCGAAATGTTTCCAGACCATCTGGTCCAACGAATCGTGACTACGACATTTATAGATCGGCAAAAGATCTCGTCTGCCGAGGGCGAATTGACCCGCCGGACCGGGAAACGCGCTTCCATCGCTGTCCGGCAAATAGCCAATGAAGATGAAATCATCAGCCTCCGCCAGCACTTCCAGCAAAGCCTCCAGGTTCCGGATGTCCGTCCCGTGCAGCCCACCCAACCTCGAATCGCTGGGCCAGTCGATCTGGCCCATTCTCGAAGAGCCGCTGAATGCCATCTGGCCCTCTACCACGGCCCAGCGCATCGATCATAAACTTGGATTCACAAAGGATTCTACTTTCGTCCGCATTTCCTACAATTCGCCTCTCGCTCTCGATACCGCCACACTGGAAACCATACGCAACTCCCTCCGAGCAGCCCTAAAACAAGAGACCTTGAATGTCATCCTCGACTGGCGCGGGCCGGCCAAGAAAATCCGAGCAGCATCCGTGAAACAATAACAGTCCATGTCGTCCTCCACGTCTAAAACTGCGCTCTCCCCGTCCAGCGCTCAACCCGCCATGCAGTGGGGCCTCCTCACGCTCCTCATCATCGCCGTCTTCGTCAATTACATCGACCGCGGCAACCTCAGCGTCTCCGCCGCCAAAATCAGCGACGAACTCAAGATCACCCCCGCCATGATGGGCCAACTCTCTTCTGCCTTCTTCTGGACCTACGCCCTCTGCCAGGTCCCAGCCGGCTGGCTCATCCAGCGTTACGATGTCCACCGCGTCTTCGCCATCGGCTACCTCATCTGGTCCCTCGCCACTGCCTTCACCGGCCTCGCTACCACCTTCACCACCCTCTTCGCCTTCCGCCTCCTCCTTGGCATCGGCGAATCCGTCGCCTACCCGGCCTTCTCCAAAATCATCGCCAAAGATTTCCCCGAAAACCAGCGCGGCAAAGCCAATGGCTTCATCGATGCCGGCTCCAAACTCGGCCCGGCCCTCGGCACCCTCATC
>JBKJUN010000818.1:0-5896 GCA_046590555.1 Bryobacter sp.
CCCTTGGCCGCATCTGGAAGCACAGCCTTCTTGCCCGAAAGGAATTCGCCTTTCAGTTCCGGCATCGACTTGCCAATATCCAACATCCAGAGTGTAGCCAGTAAAAGTCCCATGTTTCCTCAAGCATTGAGATGTCGCAACTGCCCTACTTGATACACTAAAAGAGTTCCCATGTCCTACGATGTCGTTATTATCGGAAGTGGCCCTGGTGGCTACTCAGCTGCCGTACGCGCCGGCCAATTTGGTCTTAAGACCGCTCTCATTGAGAAAGCCCCCAAACTCGGTGGTACCTGTTTGCATGTAGGTTGTATCCCAACCAAGTCGCTGCTCCACACCGCCAGCGTCTGGGATTACTTCATGCACCCGGAAGAAGAAGGTATAAGTTGCCAGTCACCCGTGCTTCACTTCCCCAACGTGATTGATCGCAAGAACAAGATCATCTCCAAGCACGCCAAAGGCATCGACTTCCTGATGAAAAAGAACAAAGTCGACGTGATCCCTGGTTACGGGCGTCTCCTCGGCGGCGGCAAAGTTGAAGTCGACAACAACGGCCAAAAGTCGATCGTCGAATCAAAGAATATCGTCGTAGCCACTGGTTCAGAAGCTCGCATGATCCCGGGCCTCAAGGCCCAATCCCCGCGCATCCTCACCAACATTGAAATCCTCGAACTCCCCAGCGTCCCCAAGTCCCTCGGCATCATCGGCGCTGGCGCAGTGGGCGTAGAATTCGCCAGCATTTTCCAAAGCTTCGGCAGCGAAGTCACCATCTTTGAAATGCTCCCCCGCCTGGTCGCCGTTGAAGACGAAGAAGTCTCTAAAGAACTCGAGCGCTGCTACAAAAAGAAGGGTATCCGTATCGAGACCGGAACCAAGATTGAGAACATCGAAGTTGGCCCCAATAGCGTCAAGCTCCAAGCCACCCTTGCTAACGGCAAAGTAGAGCAGATCGAAGTCGAAAGCCTCCTCATCGCCGTCGGTCGCAAGCCCAACACTGACAACATTGGCCTCGAAAACACCAAGATCGAAAGCGATCGCGGCTTCCTCAAAGTGAATGGCTTCCAGCAGACCGCCGAACCCGGCGTCTACGCCATCGGCGACGTTGTCCTCGGCACCCCTCAACTTGCTCACGTAGCCACTGCCGAAGGATTGGTCGCCATCGGCCACATCGCCAAAACTGAAGTCACTCCGATCAAGAAAAATCGCATCCCCGGCGCAACCTACTCCAGCCCCGGCATCGGCAGCGTCGGCCTTACCGAAGCACAGGCCCGCGCCGCAGGCCACAAAGTTCAGGTCGGCAAGTTCCCCTTCGCCGGCAACTCCAAGGCCTCCATCGTCGGCCATCACGAAGGCTTCGTCAAAGTCGTCAGCGACGAAAAGTTTGGCGAAATCCTCGGCGTCCACATCATCGGCCACCATGCCTATGAGCTGATCGCCGAAGCCGTCCTCGCCATGGAAGCAGAAGCCACCGTCGACACGGTCATCAACACGATCCACGCCCATCCCACCCAATACGAAGCACTCGGTGAAGCCTTCAACGCCGTCTACGGAATGGCGATTAATGCCTAACTTGGACGTCGTCGACCTGGGCCTCCTCCCCTGGGAGTCAGCTTGGTCGATCCAGCAGGAATACGTCGAAAAGCGCAAGGCTGGTCATTGCCCGGACACCCTGCTTTTTGTCGAACACCCTCACGTCATCACGCTCGGTCGCAACGCCCAGGAATCCAACATCCTCGCCGCCCCCGAGCGTTTGAAACAACTCGGCATCACCGTCCACGAAGCCAATCGTGGCGGCGATGTCACCTATCACGGCCCCGGCCAGCTCGTCGGCTACCCGATCTTTGATCTATCGATCTGGAAGAAAGACGTCCGCGCCTTCGTCCAGGCCATCGAAACAGCCATCATCCGCACCCTTGCCGGTTACGGTATCGAAGCCCACACCCGCGACGGCAAAGAAACCGGCGTCTACGTTACGCAGCCAAACGGCACCCCTGCCAAGATCTGCGCCATCGGAATCCACATCAGCCGCTGGGTTAGCTCCCACGGCTTTGCTTTAAATCTGAACCCGGATCTCCGCTATTTTCAGCACATCGTTCCTTGCGGTCTCACTCTCCCGGTCACTTCGATGTCCGAGCAGGGCGTAAACGCAGAACGCCAAGAGGTAATGCGCCTGGTTGCGCGGCACCTGGCGGAATTCTTCAACCACGAATTTACTAGTTCAATTGAACACTTACAGGAGACGCACCCATGACTGATGTCGTGATGCCCCAAATGGGCGAGTCCATTGTCGAAGGAACCCTCACACGCTGGCTCAAGAAGCCAGGCGACAAGGTAGAGCGAGACGAACCGCTCTTTGAAATTTCGACGGACAAAGTAGACACCGAGATTCCTTCCCCCGTTGCGGGCACACTGGCCGAAGTGCTGGTCCAAGAAGGCGCAACTGTCGGGATTAACACTATCGTCGCCCGCATTGGCGAGGCTGGCGCTGCCGCCGCTCCGGCCCCTGCACCGGTTGTAGCTCCCCCGGCACCTCCTCCACTGCCAGCACCAGTAGTTGCACCACCTCCTCCTCCGCCTGCTCCAGTAGCCGCACCAGCACCTCCTCCCGCTCCTGCCCCTGTCGTGGAAGCGGACAGCGTCAACGGCCCCCTCTCGCCACTAGTTCGCAAGATGGCCCGCGAATACAACATCGACCTCGCCATGGTCCCCGGCTCCGGCGCTGGCGGCCGCATCACCAAGCAGGACATCGAAACCTACATCGAATCGCAAGTGGCCAAAACCGTCGCCAGCGCAACTCCCGCTGCCGCTCCCGCTCCAGTTGAAGCAGCTCCTGCATCCATTGCGCCTCCAGCCGCAGCCACCCCCGCCAAGACCCGCGTCGAGCCGATGAGCATCATGCGCAAAAAGATCGCCGAGCACATGATCAAGTCGCAGACCACCTCGGCCCATGTCACCACCGTCCACAAGGTCGACATGACCAAGATCGCCAAGCTCCGCGCCAGGCACAAAGACGAATTCCAAACCCGTTACGGCTTCGGTCTCACCTTCCTCCCCTTCGTCGCCCGCGCAGCCTCAGAAGCCCTCCGCGCCTTCCCGCTCCTGAACTCCTCGATCGAAGGCGACAACATCATCTTCCATAACGAAGTGAATATGGGCATCGCCGTCGCTCTCGACGGTGGCTTCGGCCTGATCGTCCCGGTCATCAAGCGTGCGGACGAGATGAACATTGTCGGCCTGCAACGCTCTATTGTCGATCTTGCCAACCGCGCCCGCAGCAAGCAGTTGAAGCCTGACGATCTCGCCGGCGGCACCTTTGCCCTCACCAACTTCGGCAGCTTCGGCAGCATCTTCGCGACACCGATGATCAACCAGCCCAACGTCGCCATCCTCGGCATCGGCACTATCGAGAAGGTCCCGGTAGTTATCGATGACGCCATCGCCATCCGCAGCCAGGCCCACCTCGCCCTCTCCTTCGATCACCGCCTGATCGACGGAGCCCTCGCCGACCAGTTCTGCCAGAAGATCAAAGCGATCCTCGAGAACTTCAGCGAACAAGTCCTCTAAGTTTCTGCTTTACAAGCTCCGGCATACTAGTTCATAATCTGAACTAGTATGCCGGAATCAAAAGACCTCTCCCCGCTCGCATTCCATCTCCTGCTATCCCTCCTCCAAGGAGAACGTCACGGCTACGCGCTCAAACGTGAAATCCTCGCCCGCACGCAAAACAAGCTCAATCCCGGCCCCAGCCTCCTCTACGGCAACATCAACCGTCTCCTCGAGCAAGGGCTGATCGAAGAATCCGAAGAACGTCCAGACCCGCACCTCGACGACCAGCGCCGCCGCTACTACCGCATCACCCCGGACGGCATCGCCGCAGCCCAGGCCGAAGCCAAACGCATGCAAGACCTCGTCAAGCTGGCAGGCGCTTATGTGGCTTTTTAGACAACTCCTGCGCCTCTACCCAGCCGGCTTCCGGGCCGAGTATTCATCTGCCATGGAGCAGCAATTTCGAGAGGAGTGGTCCGCACAACCAAGCCTCCTGCCTCGCCTCTCCCTGCTCATCCAGGCGCTAATCGAACTACTCATCCTATGGCCGCAAATCACATGGGCCGAGTTCACCCAGGACGCAAAATACTGCTGGCGCAGTTGGCGCAAACGAACTCTGGTAACCCTCCTCGCCGTCCTTTCCCTAGGCATGGCCATCGGCGTCTCAACAGGCGTCTACAGCGTCATCGATTCCCTGCTCTACCGCAGCCTACCCTTTCGAGAACCCGACCGTCTTGTTAGTTTCAGAAGCTACTTTGCCCCAGCCGTTGAAGGCCGCAACGCCTTCCTCAAATGGCAGGACGAACACAGCTTTCTTGCCGCTGCTACCACCTTCAGCCCCACAGAACTCAACTTGAATACCGCCACCAATCCCCTCCGAGTCAAAGCCGTAGAAACCACCGCCAACTTCTTCCAAATTCTCGGCACACCTCTCTACATCGGGCGGGATTTTCTCCCTGATGAAGACATCAAAGGCAAGGGCAATGCCGCGATCCTCTCCCACCCACTCTTCCAGCAAGCCTTCGGCGGCGACGCCCGCATCCTTGGTCAACAAATCAAACTCAACCAACAACCTTTTACTGTCGTCGGAGTTGCCGCACCTTCTTTCGACTATCCAGACAATGCTGCCATCTGGCTACCTACAGTTTTCGATCCAGATCGCATCCCCAAATCGGGCTTAAGTGTAGGCTACACCATGGGTCGAATTAAAGACGGCCTCAGCTTCACTGCGGCAAATTCCGCCTTCGAAGCCATAGCCTCCTACAGTAAAAACTACGGCTTCCCCGCTGAGGGTGAAACCTTCCGCCCCAAGATGCTCCCCCTCCGCAGCGAGATCACCATGGAGTATCGCGATGCCATCTGGATCCTTTTCGCGGGCGTAGCTGCCGTCCTCCTCATCGCCTGTGCCAACCTCTCGCATCTCCTCCTCAGCCGCTTCAGCGAGCGCGAATCTGAGTTCCGCATCCGCGCCTGGCTCGGTGCCGGCACCAGCCGTATCCACCAACAAATCCTTACCGAGTGCATCCTGCTTTCTCTCTCCGCAGGCGTGATCAGCCTCGCCTTCGCCTGGCTTACCATTCAAATCGGAACCCACTACTACCCACCCCAATTCGCCTTCCAAAAATACGAAATCCTCGAAGGCCGCGTTCTCCTCTTCACCTTCGGAGTCTCGATGCTCTGCGGGCTCTGCTTCTCTCTGGCCCCACTCTTCCTGCGGCGCGAAGGCCGCACCCGCTGGACTCCCCACCTGCGCCTCACCCTGCTCTCAGTCCAGATCTGCCTCTCAGCCCTGCTCACACTCAATTCGCTCAGTCTCGGTCGCGGACTCCTCGATCTCTACAAAGTGGACCTCGGCTACAAAACCGACCAGGTCTACACCGCCACCGTCTCAACAGCCGCAACACACCGCAGCGCATCAACCAACCTCTACGCAGAGCAAGCAATCGAGGCCATCCGCCGCCTCCCAGGAGTCGAAGCGGCAGGTGCCATCGACTTCCTTCCTCTCGCCTCCAAAAGCTTCATGGCAGGTCTCTACAACGTTCAAACCAAAACCGAACCGACACTGGCAATCCATCTCTCCGTCACCCCCGGTTTCTTAAACTCAGTAGGCTCAAAAATACTGATCGGCCGCAACTTTACCCATTCAGACAAACTCAATTCCGAACCCGTAGCCATCGTAAACGAAAGCTTCGCCCGCCTCGAAGGCGGCATCGACAAGATTCTCGGTCGCAAACTCAAAATGAGCAAGACCTCCGGCGATCAAGGCCCAGCCCCCACGGTCATCGGAGTCATTGGCGACTTCCGTTTCGCAGGGCCAGCCGAAGACTCAAACGCAACCGTCATTCGCCCTTAC
>JBKJUN010001029.1:0-3293 GCA_046590555.1 Bryobacter sp.
TACCAGTTTCGCTCATCTTGCGTGATCCGCATCATCTTCGTTTCCCCACTCTGGTACTGCACCTCAAGAAAGATCTGCCCTGAAACATCTCGAATCTTCCATCGCCCGCGATTGGCATCACCGCCTGCACTCATGCCACTCGCACCAGCCACATCCACCGACACCATACTACTGCTCTTGTACACATAGCTGCCATCGGCATTGATGTAATGATACTTGTCGCTGCTCATCCCCGAATAGGCATACATCTGACGAATCATGCGTCCTTTTAACTTCTGCAGCCACTGTTGTGCCAGTGGTGTCGTGTCTGCCAGCGGCCCACCAGCCGCAACCTTCGGTGCCTCAAACGTCATCGACGCCATCATCTGCCTCACTTCAGATTCGCGTTGCCTTACTCGCTCTGCCGTCCCAACTGACATGAAAGCAAAATATCGTCCACCTTCAGCCGCTCCAAAGATATCGAAAGCCACATTACGTCCCGCCTTCGTATCGCGAATATCCCAGCGATAAGCGGACCCCTGCCGTGCTCCGAAGCTCATTGCCTCTCGAACTCCATTGCGCTGTACTGTTCCAGTACCCTGGGTAAAAGCCGCACTCAGCCCCTGCACCAGCTTCGCCTCTTCAGACGGAGAATAGCCGTCCTTCACCATCGCAATGTAGACCTCAGGATTGTCACTACGGCCCGCTTCAAAACTCGCCCCTGCGGGCAACAGAATGATCCCGTCTAGATTCTCCGTCGCCGTCCAACCCGGTGCCAGCCGCAGCGAATAACCCGTCGCATGACGATATAAATTACCGGCAGCACTCTCACGATTCAACACGTGATCGACGCCGCCCGAGTTCAGCATCATCCGCATCCCGTCAAGCCGCGCCGTAAAGGGAAAGCGATTCCCCCCAGCCGCAAACTCACCCTTCAACTCTGCCGCCGTTCCACGAGCATTCACTGGATAGCTCTGCCCCTCAAGCGTCAACGTACCCGAATAAACACCAGCCCCGACCTCACGCAATTCCAGTTTCAGATCCTTGTTGCTATAAGACTGCGACCATGCCAAGCTGGCCGCAAAAATCGTGAGAACTAACAATATGGGAGCACGCATAGCCGTATCACAAATTTAACAGAACCAACCCTGCGCTATGTTGAAGAAGACACGCAATACAATGCTTCACCTCTGGCTTTTCCTGCTCTCAATCTCACCCCTCCTCGCACAACCTTCACCGGTGGAAACTCGTCCCCCTAACGGTGCCGGCCAGAAGCCCTCCTTCCCCGGCCAAACGCGCATCACTGAGCAAAAGTTAAACGTCGCCTTTGAAATTGTCCCCATCACCAATGCCCTCAAACAACCTTGGGGCATCGCCTTCCTTCCTACCGGCAATATCCTCATCACAGAGAAATCCGGCCGCCTCCGCATCTTGACCCCTGACGGCAAGATTTCTGAACCTGTCGCCGGCCTCCCCGCTGTCGACGCACGCAGCCAGGGCGGTCTCCTCGGCCTCACCCTCGACCCCAAGTTTGCCCAAAACCAGCTCATCTACTGGAGCTACTCCGAGCGCAACGACGACGGCACCAACAACACCGCCGTAGCCCGTGGCAAACTGATCCAGGGCACCGCTCCCAAAGTCGAAAACGTCCAGATCATCTTCGAGCAGACTCCCTCTCTCAAGTCCACGCTGCACTTCGGCAGCCGCCTGGTCTTCAGTCGCGACGGCACTCTTTTCGTTACAACGGGCGACCGCTCCATCACCGAAGGCCGCATGCAAGCCCAGCGCCTCGACGGTCTCCTCGGCAAAGTCGTCCGCATCAACTCCGATGGCTCCATCCCCAAAGACAACCCCTTCGTCGGCAAAGCGGGAGCCAGGCCCGAGATTTGGTCCATCGGCCATCCCAACATCCAGGGCGCCGCCCTCCACCCGGCCACAGGCGAACTCTGGACCATCGAACACGGCACCCGTGGCGGCGACGAACTCAACATAACCCGCAAAGGCAAAGACTACGGCTGGCCCACTATCGCCTACGGAATCGAATACACAGGGGGCACCATCACGGGAGGAATCCAGGCCAGGCAAGGCATGGAGCAACCCGTCTATTACTGGGACCCTGTAATTGCCCCCGGCGGCATGACCTTCTACACCGGCGCACTCTTCCCGGTCTGGAAAAACAGTCTCTTCATCGGAGGCATGGGCAGCACACATCTGGTCCGGCTCTCGCTTATCGGTGACAAGGTAGTCGGCGAAGAACACCTGCTGACAGACCTCAAAGAACGCTTGCGTGACGTAGTCCAAGGGCCCGAAGGTGCCCTCTACATCGTCACCGACAGTGGCCGCTTCTTTAAACTTGTCCCCAAAAAGAGCAGCTAACCGCTCAACCATTTTGTTATTACAATGGTTATTACGGGAGTGTTGCCTCAATGATCGAACTAAAAGTCCGCAAATTTGGAAATTCGCTCGGAGTAGTCTTGCCCAAAGAAGTGATCAACCGCCTCCGCACAAAAGACGGTGAAGCTCTATTCCTTCTGGAATCTTCAGACGGTAGCTACCATCTGAGCCCCCACGACCCCACATTTGAGCAGAAGATGGCCAAAGCAGAGGACATCATTGGCCGCTACCGCAACACGCTGCACGAACTGGCCAAGTGATGGAACCCGTCTGGGTTGACCGGCGAGACGTGCTCGCGGTGCACGATTTATTGCTTTCCTTGCACGGCGGTATGGCCGGATTGCGTGACGAAGGGCTGCTCGAATCCGCGCTGGCACGAGCCCAACAGATCTGGAATTACGGAAGCCCCGACAAGATTGAAATGGCCACAGCCTACACATCTGGAATCGTCCGCAATCACCCTTTCTTCGACGGCAACAAGAGAACCGGCTTCGTCGCTGGAATCCTGTTTCTGGAGCTTAATGGCTTCCGCTTCACCGCGAGCGAAGAAGATGCCGCTCAGGCCGTCCTGAGCTTGGCTGCAGGTCAGATGGATGAGGCCGGTTACACCAGTTTCCTTCGTGCCAACACCGTTGCTTCCTGACAGCTAGACGTAGCCCAGCCACTCCTTGTCACCATTCCGAGCCTTGTACCCAGCAAACCACCGACAAGCCGGATACAGGACAACCAACACAACCAGCCAGACGGCATACACCACCCACAGCGGCGCATCCGAAGGAAGTTTTGGATTCCCCATTAGCGCGGCAGGCATCTCGAAAAAGCTGCTCGCATCTCCAAAGCGATACAAAGCGACACAGATACCAAGTAAGTGTGCAAGGTAAAGGTGCAGTAAGTAATAAAACATCGGAACCCGCCCAAAC
>JBKJUN010000214.1:0-2793 GCA_046590555.1 Bryobacter sp.
TTCGAGATAAAGTCATTCGCGTTCTTTTTCAATTCGGCTTCAAACGCCCTCTTGGCACCAGCCGTGTCTCCAGTCGCCATCAATACTTGCCCAAGATTCGATTGCAGTGTAGGCAACTCAGAGTTCAGTTCTACCGCTCGCTGAAAGTCCTTCATCGCATTGGGAAAGTCACCCACAGAAAATTTGCTCGTCCCGAGCAGCAGCAGCGCTTCAGCCGACTCGCCCTTACTCAGAATCCGGTCCAGATAGCGTTGGCCCTCTTGCATCCGCTTCTCCCGTAATAGTGCCATCCCAAACACATAAGCCACACCAAGGTCATCAATCGCCTTCTCCGCCATCGGTTCCAGCAATGCAATCACCCGCTGATTCTCTCCAAGCTGCAAATAAGTATCTGCCAGCAGCAGGTTAATCTGCCCCTGGTCCCCTACCAGTGCTCGCAGCGCAGACAACTCCCGCGCAGCCAGCGTAAGCTCGCCCGTCTTGTAATACGCCAGCGCCAGGTTGAACGAAATCCCTGGATTACTGGGAGCCTGCTTCAGCGCCACCTTGTATTCATTGATCGCTTCTTCAAAGAATCCCTGCCTCGCCAGCGCTGCACCCAGATTTGCCCGGCTTTCATAGGCATTCGGTTTCTTTTTCAGGTAGAGACGGTACTGCGCAATGGCGGTCTCTATATCGCCGGATTGTTGCGCTTTGAGCGCCTTTTCGAGATCTGGATCGGGAGGCTGCGCCAGCATCACGACGACGCCGATGATCAGGCTGAACCAACGTAGCATGCGCTTCAATTTTATCCTCATAACAGAAGAAGGGAGGAGGCGACTTTTCCAAGACGCCTCCTCCCCAGGTTTTGATACGGCTACTTCAAGATTGCTCTAGAAGTAGAACTTCAAGGTCAGCATGACAATGCGGCGACCTTGCTTTTCGGTGGCCACACCGAAAATCGGGTTGTCGATCTTGCCCGTGTTGGGGTTAAAAATCAAACGCGTATTCTGTCCGTCATTACGGAAAGAGTACAGAGGATGATTCAGGAAGTTGAATGCGTTGAATCGGAACTGAACACGCTTCGATTCGCTGATCTGGATATTCTTGTAAAGACCCAAATCTGAATTGAAGAACGCAGGTCCGAATACTTCTGGAAGCACTGAGCCGCCAGACTCACCACGCTGCCTCGGCAGAGCGAAGCAATTGCCATTGATGAACTGGTTTGCGCCCGTAAGATTCTTGCCTGGGTCACAGGTAAGCACCGGACGCACCGCAATCGAAGGCGTTCCAAACACTGTATTCGAAGAGATCGCCTGACCATTGGCCAGAGTAGCTCCGTTGAAGTTCGTGTTGAATGAACCGCTGGTATTCGCAGTGAGATTCACGCCGCTCTGTAGCTGGGTGATGCCGCTAAACTGCCAGCCATTCACCAGACCCTTGGCAAACCTCGGGCCGCTGTTGATCAGGTTCGGCAACTCAATCGAATAAGCCGCATTATAAACATGCCGACGGTCGTTAGCCGTTGGCCCGTAGTTGTTACGAAGATTGAACTCGTCGTAGTTTCCCACAATACCAAGGCTCTTGCCATAGGAGTAGTTCATGTTCACGTTGTATCGGCCCTTGGTACGCAGCCAGGTCACCTGGAGCGCATTGTAGTTCTGATACAACATGTGATTGGCAATCGCCAGATTTTGATACCCCTGATATCTGCGGGTCGAATCTATCTGGTCCTGAGTTACCGTCTGCGGATCACCGAACCGGAATAGTGCGCCCGGGGGCACAGCATTCGGGTTGATTCCCGCAGTAATGTCGGCAGGGCCGGAACGGTTCAGCAGATTGCTGCTCTGGTTGCCGACATAGGCGACTTCAATCAAGCTCGACATTGGCAAACGCTGAGCCAGAGTGAGGCTGTAGCTGCGCGTCAATCCACGCTTGTCGTCGTTCGGATTTACACCGGCGGCGAGTGTCGGCAGATTTCCCTGTACGGTTGTGTTGGCAATGTCCTTAAACGTGGTGTTGTCGATCTGGGCGCTGCGAACGCCAGCCGATACGTCAAGACCAACCGTGAACTGGAAGTCCTGGAAGTAGAATTGGCCCCAGCCACCGCGCAGAATCGTTTTGCCAGTACCAAATACGTCATAGGCAAAACCAACGCGTGGCGCAGGGTATGCAAACTTCGTGCCGAAGCCGCTGTTACGAACATTCTTGTTTGCCGAGTTCCAGGCAAAACCATTGAAGTTGGTGCTGCCCTGACCTTGCTTATACAGCGCGGGATCAAACACGGCGAATCCAAATCCTTCACGGTCATACCAGGCGCCCAGGCGCGAGAAACGAATACCCAGGTTCAGGGTCAAGCGACGGCTAACCTTCCAGTCGTCCTGAATGAAGCCTTCAAAAATGTGCCCGCCGATGTTATTCAAGCGATTAAATTTCTGTTCCTGATACTGTGCAACGTTGCCGCTTAGCAAATCAGCATAAGCACTGCCAGTCGTGTTTCCACCCCAGTTGGCGAAAGCAGCAAGACCGTTAGTGTTGCCGTTTGCCGGCTGGCTGTTGATCACGAATTCGTAGAAGCCACCCACCTTCGTCGTGTGTGTGCCCCAAACCTTTGTGATGTTGTTGGAGAAAGTTGGCAGATACTTGTCGGCAAACAAACCGCGCGGTCCTCCAACTTCAAATCCACCGGGATTCAGAATTGTCGCAAACTCTCCACCCCAACCAGTGATCGAGGGGATCTGTTTGACGCCATTCTTAAACAGTCCGGGGAAGTTCACGCCAAGTCCAGCGCGATCCACCTTCGAAGGATCATCA
>JBKJUN010000380.1:0-2392 GCA_046590555.1 Bryobacter sp.
TTCGTCCGCAAGGCCCCGTGTCCAACCGCGCTTCCGAGCGCTGTCTGGATCAATCCTCCTCAGGAGATCACACAACCGCTGAAAGAAACTCTTTAATTAAATCCCTGTACTGTCTCAATGATGTTGACAACTTCCGCTTGGAGCAATAGTCACGGTAGGTGTGATGGCTAATGTGGTCGCGACGAACTATGGTTACGATCTTGGCGTGAAGATGTTCTCGTCGCATCTCCTTCTTATGGCGATATTCCTTGTTGCACCCCATGGGCGAACGCTCGCGGACATCTTCATTCACAATCAGGCAGCACGAATCTCTGAGGATGATCCCTTCGAGTCCTTGCAACCTTTCGTCCGCATGACTGCGATGTGCGCGAAGGTCATCCTCCTCGGAGTTTTGATTGCCGATATCACGTCAGGTAATTGGAAGAACTACAAAAGAAGGCTGTCATTTGCGACAGACACACCAGTCTACGGAATATTCGAGGTGGAAAGGTTTACCAGAAATGGGGAGGAAGTTCCTCCGGCGGCGACGGACGGGAGCCGATGGAGAAAGATCGTCTTGCAAACTCCAACTGGCGTAGTCGTTCAGTTAATGACCGATGAGGGTCTGTTTTATCCGGCGAAGTACAACGTGAGCAGCCATACACTGGCCCTGCTGGGTGAGAGGCCATATCGGAAGGGAAGCGTGGGCGCTTTGGATAAATCGAAAACTGGCACATTCATTTATTCTCAACCCGATAAAGACCATCTGGTGCTCGATGGAAACCTTGGAACAGACCTACTGAGTATTCGCCTTTCTCGAATGGACCTAACCGAATTTCCGCTTCTGAATGAGAGGTATAGCTGGGTCCACGAGCGTAGTCAGCGATGATCCAAGGCTTGCCTACCCGAGCCGGTTTCGACTCCGCGCAGATGCGTCCGCCATGGCTTTACAGAACCTCCCGGCAGAACGCTAGCCCACGCTCCAAAACTGGCACATTCATGAATTCTCAACCCGATAAAGATCATCTGGTGCTCGATGGATACCTTGGTACAGACCTCCTGAGTATTCGATTTGAGGACATCCTGGATTTGAGGATTTGAGGACAGTCCACTTCGTCAATCGAAAATGTCACTGCGGGTTTTCGGTTAGTCCACGCCAAGAGCGCCGAGTGCTCCCGCCTTCACAAAATCTTCCCCTTTGAACAAAAGCGGATGACCCGATACCCTCGCCAGCGCCAGCGCACAACAGTCGCAAAAATTCAGTCCAGCCGGGTGATTCCCCTTCCCAAACACACGCCACACCCTCCGCGCCTCCTCAACCATCACGCTATCCATGGGCACGATGTCAATGCGAGCATGGTGCAACAGTAGATCGAACTCTCGTCCTGCAGCAGGGCCTTTCCGCGCCTCAGCCACCATCGCTCCCTCAAGCACATTCACCGCCGACATAAGCCGAACTTTTGCCTTGTCAATTGCATTGATATAGAGCTCACGATCCGCTTCGTGCAACAGAATGGCGATCAAAGCAGAAGTGTCAATAACCATCAGCTCGGTAGCCCGTGTTCGTCAAACCCGATGATCTCTTCGGGGCTCCGCAAATCTAAGTCGGGTAGTGCCCCACACCGGTCACTAATCGCACGCAAGTCATCCCTGAAGCCACTCACGTTCGAGCGACCTGTCTCGCGGGCCAACTGCTCGCGCAACGCCCTAACAATCGCATCGGTGAGTGACAATCCAGTCAACCGCGCAAGCGCACGCGCCAACCGGTCCGCTTCTGCATCCTTGATGCTAAGGGCCAAGTAGATTCTCCTAAATTATATATATGCTAGCAACGAATGCCAAGAAGAAGCCCGCGCCAGGCAAAACCGGCAGGTTGATTCTCGCTGACCCGATAACAACATGCCAGACTCGTTGCACTAACCCGCGTTGCGGGAGGTGCGCCCAAGGCGCGCACAGCAAAAACGTGGTTCCGGCGATCCATTCGGGTCCAATTGAAGTCGGCTGCAGCAAGCGGCATACTTCACCAAAGAGGAAAAACTCTATGACCCTCTTACTCCAACGGACGCTGGAAGACATGCGCCTGCGCAACTTCTCACCGAAGACACAACGTAGTTATATCCATTATTTGGCCGATTTTGCGACATCTATGGTACGTAAATATCAATAGGGAAACGGAGCTTCCCTATCCGCCTCGACAGTGGCAGAGAGATGGGGATGAAGGCACGGGCGGAAACAGGTTTGCAATCGCAGGGGATCATTCGGACAGGCCGATGACCAATCATCTATTAGCTGGATCATGACAAACAACAACACGTCCAGAAGATTGAGTTAGTGTGAACCCGTCAGCTCCGAAACAGGCTGAAGCGGCATCGCCAAAAAGTCGTGCCGAGACGCGTAACGCGAAGTCTGACGG
>JBKJUN010000542.1:0-10056 GCA_046590555.1 Bryobacter sp.
GCGTCAGACCGACGAGACCAAAGGAGGCGGGTTCCGGTATGGCCGTAACAGTGAAGGTTGCGGAATAAGGGGAAGGTACCGAACCCGCCTCCTTTGGTCTCGTCGGTCTGACGCTTGTAGGTGCCGGAGGCCTGCTTCGACGTCGACGCGCTTAGCCTTTCGCGCGTTGTGGATTTTATGGCCGGCCATTGAGTGCCGGCCATTTTCCTTCTCATCTGCCATGCCTGGTCTACCTATGAACCTGACTGAATTTGAACTTGCGCTCGGAGTGGAGAATGTCGTTCGATTAAACACCGCGTCTCCTAATCTGGCTGACGCCACGTTTCCCACCCATGCCTTCGTTCCGGCCGTGCTGCGGCCCGGCACCGTCGCCGAAGTCCAGATCTGTATGCGGCTGGCGGCCCGAGACCATCTTCAGATTCATCCGATCAGTACGGGCAAGAACTGGGGTTACGGATCGGCAGTTCCTTTTGCGGACTCGTGTCTGCTTCTCGACCTAGGCCGCCTGAATCGCATTCTTCAATACGACGATCGCCTCGGCTACGTCGTCATCGAGCCGGGTGTGACCCAGCAACAACTCTCTGACTTCCTCCAACAGAACGGAGGGCGATTCTGGATGGACGCTACGGGATCGTCGCCATCTTGCAGTATCATTGGCAACACTCTCGAGCGGGGCTTTGGACACACTCCATTCAGTGATCACTTTGCCAACTCTTGCTCATACCAGGTTGTTCTTCCATCCGGTGAATTGATTGAGACGGGTCTCGCCGCGATGACCGAGTCGGCCACAAAAAACGTCTTTCGCTGGGGCGTTGGCCCTTTCGTCGACGGCCTCTTTTCCCAGTCCCGCTTCGGCATCGTCACACGTATGACCATCTGGCTGATGCCGGCACCAGAATCTTTCCTTCCCTTCTTTTTCAAGTGTAGATATGACGCGGCGCTTCCGCGATTGATCGAGGTTTTACGAGAAGCCCGTCAGAGTGGAATCCTCCAAAGCTCCGTGCACATTGTCAATGACTACCGCGTGCTATGCGGAATTCAGCAGTATCCATGGGAGGAAGCCAATAGCAAAACCCCACTTAGCCTCGAGCTGATAACTGCTTTTCGCGAGCGCGATGGTTTTGGGGCTTGGAATGGCTCTGGAGCGCTCTATGGTCCTGCGCCCTTGGTCAAAACTATGCAAAAATTACTCGGTCGCCTACTTCGACCCCATGTAAACTCCCTGCATTTTACCAGCGAAACTCTACTACAATTCGCGAAAAAGCATACTTCTATTATTAGTCCTTTCTCTGGAATTAATTTAAAGAAAACCCTAAATCTAATTGCCCCTTCCATTGAACTACTCCGAGGGCGGCCCACCTCCAACCCTTTGCACACCGTCTACTGGAGAAAGCGGGTTCCCGTGCCGGATAACCCGAACCCCGACCGTGACCGATGCGGCCTTCTTTGGTCAGCACCAGTCTGCCCCGCCGATGGTCCTTCCGCAGTAAAGCTTAGCCAGATCGTGACGGAAACCCTAATTACAGGAGGGTTTGAACCGTTTTTGTCCTTCACGCTTGTATCTCCGCGCGCCCTTATTGGAGTGATTTCGATCATCTACGACCGAGATCTGCCCGGAGAGGACGACAAGGCGCTCGCTACGAATAACCTGCTCAACGAGCGCTTGATAGCCGCAGGTTTCCCTCCATACCGCCTCGGTGTTCAATCCATGCAGTTCTGGGATAAACACCAAAAACTCCAGGCCCTCTCTCCCCTTGAAATCGCCCTAGATCCCCAATCAATCCTCTCTCCTGGCCATTACAGCTTTTCCTAGCCTTTTATACATTGTAAATATCTCATTATTTCTCTAAAGAAATAGTCCGTTGCTGACGATCAGTGGTAACCTAAGTTTTTGGTGCTGAAGGCCAAATAGTACTAGTACTCTTAGGTGGCAGTAATAATCTTGCTGGATCGTAATACCCAGCAGAGGGAGCTTTAGAGAATGTTTGCACCACTTCATGGCATGCCAACGAAGTTACCGGGTTCGCATCGCCGAAGGGTGCTTCTCGCCCCAGCAACTCAGGCTGGGGTTTATCATTTCTCCTGTACCTCGCATTCCTCGGCTCGGCACGGAAAGCTGCTGAACAAACTTCAACGCTTCCGGGGATCAAACTACCTGAGTGACGGAGCGATCCAAGCGCATGACCTCAGTTCGGACGGTCGTCATGCTGAAGCCATTGACCACGACAGTTGGCACTTTCTTACTCTCGACGCAGACGACCAAATCCTGAGTTGCGCCCGTTACCATGAGAACTCGAATCCCTCATTCGAAAGCACAGTTGCGGCCACCTGTGCCTTGGCTGAACATCCGCTCTGGCAGGCCAGCTTGCGAAGTGCCGTCTCTAATGCAATCCACTCGGCCCGTAGCCGCAAAATGCGATTTGCTGAATTGGGTGGCTGGTGTGTCTCAAAGGATTGCAGAAACAGTTCCCAGGCCGTAAGAACGGTGTTATCGATGTACGCCCTCGGCGAGATCCTCGGCGGTACTGTCGGCATAAGCACAGCCACCATGCGCCATGCCTCGTCCGCTATCCTGCAAAAGCTCGGCGGAAGCCGTCTCGGAGACGGCGGACAGCCGCTACCCTCCTACCTCGATCCCAAATATCGCTGCGAGATGCAATTGCTGCAATTCGATACCTCTAATCCGGCTTCGCGATATGCGGACACCATATCGGGCCTAATTGGAGAGATGCGGACCAGTGTCGAAGTCCTCATCGCCTCGTCACAGCTCTCCGTAAGCCAATCGCTTATCTCCTTATCCAGTGCAGTTGGCACGCGGACCGGCACCGTGCTCGCCACCTGATCGGCGATTCCACTCTTTGCCTGGCTAAAGCTCACGATATTACCCTGCGATCACCACGTCCCGTGCTTTGCTCATGCTATCGGACCTTCTGGTTTCGTCACAAAAGCATCAGATAGGATGAGTCAGCTGGCCTCGACTGAACGTCGCCGTTAAGGTGTCGTCAGATACACGCTGGATGTGCAAAATGGGATAGCAGCCGTTACGGACAGTATCACCACTTTAGCTACGATCGGAATCGATTTCGGCGACAGAGATGCCTACTATCCTTGCCTGAATGAAAAAGGTGCCGTTCCCATGACCCCGCCCGGATTGAGAAAGCACTTTGCAAAAATACCACGATGACGGATCGCCATCGAAGCCGGCGCACAGAGGTAAAATCAGGCTGATACGTGAAATAGTTTCCAAGGATTATCCTCGCCCAAATTTGTGTGCTCAAGTTGGACGAGGAACTGAAGCCGAGTTGTTCGAAGGAGAGCGGGGGGCATCGTCACAGGACCTGCACGCTTTCCGGTTGAGGCTAAAGACGCTTCCGCTCTAGTCTTCTACTTGTCCATCAGGGATTCGTTCGAACCCTCAAGACTAGTATCCATTAGCGCACAGGCCCATGTTCGAACCTACGGTCAACGGTTAGTCTGGCAGGCAAACGACCTTTCCTGTGTCGCTGGTGGAGCGATGCTGGCCAGGGGGGCAAGGTGCAGGAGTGCCCTGTTCTCCCGTTTGGCCTTTTTGTCCCGGATCGCCCATTTGGCCGGGCTGTCCGGCTTGTCCCGTCTGGCCAGGCTGGCCCGTTGCGCCAGGTTGCCCAGCTGGACCCTGCGCCGCAGGTTGCGGGGTTAGGGTGCATCCGCCAAGGAATAATGTACCCGTCATTAGGGCGATGCCTATCGCTGTTTTCATTTGAATCTCCTCTAAGTTGTCTATCGCATAATGCCGCTCTGACAGAATGATTTGAGGCGGTGCTGCGTACATGACATGGTAGGCGTTAGCACGTTCAGGGCCGAGTTTGATAGCGGAGCTTTACAGGCAAATTCCGGATAGCATGCTGTCCAGCATTGACGGTATATTGTCAATTGACGTTGGCCGGTCATCGCGTCACACTCGAATTCAATGTGCGGGTTGTCGGCATATCGCGCGGATCTCGCGTAAGCGTGTGGGGGCGCGGCCCAGCTCAAGGAGATATTCAGGCAGGCCGGATTTGAGTGGCTCTGCTTATTCCAGTTCTTCAAGGGCAGCTTTTGATTCGCTACGATTCATCAGGACGGTTTCCAACGCTATTTCCATTCCTCTTTTCAAGGCCCAATTCAAATCTGTGCGGGTATGGCTAGGACTTTTTCACGAAGGAAAGTTTCGGCGGTGGTGAGTTCGATATTAAAGGCTTTGGAGGTGGCGAGGGCGGGTAATGTATTTTCAGTCGAGGATAGATAGTTGAGCCACATCAGGTTAGCGCCGGCAGGGTTGAACGGCTGAAGGACGGTCGATAGAATCCGGAACACAAGCTTCGGGGTTTTCGAAATTTTCAGATTACAGCCGAGGAGCTTTTCGTAAATCCGAACGATGTCGACGTAAGTGAGAGCTTCAGGGCCTGCAAGCGGGAAGATTCCCGAAGGCCCGCCTATCGCAGCGGCGGCATGAAAGCGGGCAACATCGGCAACACAGATGAAGGCGTGGCGAGTGGTTCCGTCACCGGGGATGCGGGCCACGCGATCTGTCTCGATGCTGTTCTCAATCTTGTGGAAGAAGTTGCGGGCGAACTTAAAGGGCCGCAAGATGGTTGGGTTATTGGCGTTGCGCAGGGGAATCCGGCTGCCCATCATGGCAAAGGCAACATCCATGAAAATGTCAGCCTCGAAGATTACGTGATCCATTCCGGATTCCTTGATGAGCTTCGCGTTTTGCTGTTTGAGCTTGAAGAATAGCGATAGCGGGGTGGCAACCGGGAAACGTACGGAAGTATAGACGAAGCGGGATACCTTCGCCTGTACCGCAGCGGCGATTAGATTTCGATAACCGTTGCCTTCAACTGAACTAAAGGTATCGGTTTTGCGCGAAGGGACGGCGGAGTTAGCGGTAGCGACGATTGATGAAATGCCACGGCATGCGGAATCGAGCGAATCGCGGATCGTGAGGTCGCCGAGCACAGTTTCAACGCCGATAGAGTTGAAGTGGGGTGCTGAGTCAGGGTTTCGAATCAAGGCTCGGACACTTCGGCCGCATGCTAGCAATTCGTTGATGGTGGCAAGGCCAAGTTGCCCGGTGGCGCCGACAACAAGAGTGGTGTCCATGAGATTCGTGATTCACAGTTTAACAAATCGGCTGGAGCTTGTGCATTACTTCATATAATCACGGCAAATGAAGCCCCCGGAAGCGTTGGGCGGGATCGGATGAATGCCTGTGCGCACCGCACGCTATTGCATTCGCGGCAAATCCCCAGCCCAGCAGCGACACCTCATATACGGCCAGGCCGACTAGTCGCTGGGTTAGCCCCTACTCAATGGGGTTAATCGCCGCTGCGGGCGGCAGCCTCAGCACTGAGCGCGGCTTCTTTCAAATTGCCCTTGTTGTCGTAGACGGCATGAACGCGATCATCAAAGCGGCCGAAAATCATCTTGCCGGCCGTGGTCTGCAGCACACTGGTGACGGCGATATCAATCGTCTTCGAGATCATGCGGCGGGCATTGTCGACCACCACCATCGTGCCGTCATCGAGATATGCAACGCCTTGGCTACTCTCTTTGCCTTCCTTGAGGATGAACACGCGCATGAGCTCGCCCGGCAAAACCACCGGTCGCATAGCATTGGCCAGTTCGTTGATATTCAGCACCTGCACGCCATGCAACTGCGCTACTTTGTTGAGGTTGAAATCATTGGTGACGATCTTGCAGTCGTACATCTTCGCCAGCTCGATCAGCTTCAGATCCACTTCCTTTACGTTCGGGAAGTCGTCCTCGACGATCTGGATGTTCACCTTGGTCATCTTCTGGATCCGCTGCAGGACATCGAGCCCACGGCGTCCACGATTGCGCTTAAGCGAATCGCTGGAATCCGCAACCAGCTGCAACTCACGCAGTACAAATTGCGGGATCACCATCACTCCATCGAGAAAACCCGTCTCCAGTACATCTGCAATGCGCCCGTCGATGATGACACTCGTATCGATGATCTTGAATGAGGCCCCCTTTTGCGCATTCTCGCCGCCGAAAACACCGCCCAAAGCCGACAGGTTGAGAAGGTCACCCTTTGTCGCCCCGACAATCAGGCCGACATAACCCATCAGCAGGAGTGTTGCGAGCTGAAGAAAAGGAATTGTGGAGGGAGAATCAGTAATCGACTGGCGCAGAATCAGAGAGATCATCAAAGCTCCGACGATGCCAAGAATGGAACCGATTGCAGCGCCAATCAGTCGTTTGAGGCTGACCTCTTTCAGACGCATCTCAAAGAGGACAACAGCGGCACCAAAGACAAGCCCGAGGCCGGCGGCAAGCGGGCGATCGAGTTGGAAGGGGTGCAGGAACCAGGCGCAAATCGCCAGGAGCAATACGAAGAGGGCACGTATGAAAAAGAGATCGAGCATGAGATTTACCCTGCCGGTAGACATCAGGCGATTCCCTCCGAACGCCAAAAGTCAAAACCCGGTGACTAATTCTAGCACCGGGTTTTAAAATGTAAAGGTTTAGCGAATTTGCGAGACGCGAAAATGTGTTTAGAAGGACTTGCCGAAGCCTAGAGAGCTTTGGCGAGTTCTTCTGCAAAAGCGCTGGTGCCACCTGGCTTGCCACGGCGCTTGGCTGCACGATTACGATCCGCCGAAGTGGCAGAAGCAGAAGCCGTGCGATCACCTACAGGAGGACGATCACCCGTCGGGGGACGGTCGCCAGCAGGACGGTCGCCAGCAGGGCGATCACCAGCGGGGCGATCACCAGCAGGACGATCACCAGCGGGACGATCACCAGCAGGACGCGCGTCCGTACCAGCAGCTCGGGCTCCCATGGGGGCACCCTCTCTACGGCGGTCAGCGCCCATGCCGGGTCTGCGGTCTTCGGAGCGTCCCATAGGAACGCCTGTCTTGCCCTTGGGGGGCTGTGCCGGGTTTGCACGCAGCAGCTTGTCTTCAAGCGGGGCACGGTCAAACCGGCGAATGATTGCCTGCATCTCTTCCGCATTCGGAGCTTCGATGAAGGCAAAGCCTTTGGATTCCTGGGTCTCAGGATTGCGGATTACTTTGATGGAATCGGCAACCAGAGCTTCGGCATTCAACCATGACTGGATGTCATCGGCTGTAACCCAGGTGGGTAAATTGCCAAGAAAAACGGTAAAACTCATTCGGTAGGGCGTCTCGCTAACAGGGGATCTGACGAAGGTTGGAAAATTTCGTAGTCGTCAGGCAGTTTTTATGCTACCACCAAATAATTTCTCTTACAACGAATTCATGCATTTTCACCTAATTTTTTTATTGCTTTGATTTGAGTCACTTGGTGATTTGGCAGTGGCAATTGAACCGCAGATTTCAAATTTGTCGTAAAAATTCGCTATGCGCCGATAAGGCACTAGAAGAGCGCTTTAGAAGCATGGAATCGACTGATTTAAAACTCGAAACACCCCTGTCGGAAGAAATTCAGGAAAACGCGATGGGGCAGTCGCTGCTGGCACTGATCCAGACGCACGCAGGGCCGAGTCCAGCCGCCAGCATGCGATCGGACGTAATCGAACGGCCGGACCGTCGATTGGCGTCTCAAGCCAATTCTTTGCCGAATTCTTTACGTATGGCGGAGATGTACCTCGCGATTGGGCAACTTCTCGAATTGATGTACGAACGAATTGTCGACAATCCACCGCCCGCTGGTTCTGCTGAAGAATTCCATCAGATGATTCAGGCAAGCGCAGAGCGTCAATGCAACACCATCGAAGCCGCACTGAAGCAGTGGGAATCGGAGCGCAAATCGCAAGAAGCCGAGCGCATGATTCATATGGAGAGTTTGCAGGTGCAGGCGCAAATCGAGGTGAACCGTTTGCTGAGGGTGATGTGGCTTGGCACGGGACTTGCTGCAGCCGGGGCAGGTATCGCGCTTTTTTTGATGCGTACTTGATACGCTCGTAAGAATGGCTCGCGCATATTCTTCAGAACCCCGTACCGTCCCCCACGTCGACACCAAACTCCGAAAGATTGTTACCCAGATCCCTGCACCGGGATCGATTGCAACAATAGAAACCCTCCGCCGCAATGAGCCGATTGCGATGCAGGGCCAGCCGCCTGTGGTCTGGGACCACGCCGAGGGCTTTCAGGTTTATGACAAATGGGGCAATTGCTGGATCGACTGGTCTAGCGGCGTGCTGATTACCAACGCCGGGCACGGCCGTAAAGAGATCATCGACGCGATTGTGCACCAGGCACAATCGAAGTTGCTGACCAACTATTGTTTCCCGAGTGAGATCCGCGCGCAGCTTACGCAGCGCCTGATTGATCTGCTGCCGGAGCCCCTGAAGAAGGTATTTCTGCTCACGACCGGTTCAGAAACCGTTGAATGTGCGATCAAGCTTTCTCGCGCCCACGCTGTTAAACATCACGGCAAAGAAAAGAACATCATCGTCAGCTATGAGAAGGCTTTTCACGGCCGGACGATGGGTAGCCAGCAGGCAGGCGGCATTCCTGCGTTGAAGGAATGGATTGTGAATCTGGACCCTGGCTTTGTGCAGGTTCCCTTCCCGGACGGCTTTCGCACGCCCGATACGAGTTTTGAATTCTTTCTTGCCTGTCTTGAACAGCAGGGGGTCAAACCCAGCCAGATTGCCGGTGTCATCCTTGAAACCTATCAGGGCGGCAGCGCGAGCTTCGCCCCTGTCGACTACATGCAGAAGATGTACGCATGGACCCGGGAACACGACATCATCCTGACGTGTGACGAAGTGCAGGCAGGCTTTGGCCGCACCGGCAAGCTCTGGGGCTTTGAACATTACGAGATCGTCCCAGACCTCACAACCTGGGGCAAAGGCGTTTCAAGTTCTCTGCCGCTGGCCTTCGTCGCCGGCCGTCCCGACCTGATGGACCTCTTCCCCCAAGGCAGCATGACCAGCACTCACACCGGCAACCCCGTGTGTTGCGCTGCGGCGCTAGCCTCGATCGACATTGTCATCAATGAAGGCCTGGTCGAACAATCCAGGACCATGGGCGACCTGCTGCTAGACCGCCTCAAGGCGCTACAGGAGAAGTACCCCGACGTGATCGCCTGTGTCGACGGAAAAGGCCTGGTTGCCGGCATGGCCTGCGTCAAGCCTGGCACTCTCGATCCTGATCCCGACCTCGCCTTCCAGATCGTTAACAGCATGATGGAGAAAGGCGTTCTGCTCTTCTCGCCGGTTGGATTTGGCGGGGCGACAATCAAGATCTGCCCACCGCTCTGCATTACCGAAGAAGCCCTGCTCGAATCGACAGCCGTCCTTTCGGAATGCTTCGCTGAAACCTTGGTTGCGCAATGAAAATGCACGTAACTGTTATTGGCGGCGGCATGATCGTTCACGATCAGATCCTTCCATCGCTATACCAATTGAGGCGCAAGGGCTTGGTGGGCAACATTACGATTTGTGCGCGCAACAAGGCGACGCTCGACACACTGGCCGCCAATGAACGCATCGCCAAAGCCTTTCCCGGCGAAAGCTTCACTGCCACAACCGCCACCTATCAAGACGTTCTAGCTAATGCCGCCCAGCGAAATCTTACGATCATCGCCCTCCCAGACCAGCTCCACTTCGATGCCGTCATGACCGCCATCGACGCCCAGCAGCACGTCATCTGCGTGAAGCCGCTGGTGCAGAAGATCCAGCAAGCCAAGATCATCGAAACGGCCGCCCGAGAACGCAACCTCTTCGTCGGCGTCGAATATCACAAGCGCTTTGACGACCGCGCACTGATGGCCCGAGACCGCTACCGCGCAGGCCACTTCGGTGACTTCAAACTCGGCACAGCCCGGTTGTTCGAGAAATGGTTTTACCGCCACTCGAACTTCCAGAACTGGTTCTCGATGGAGAATTCCGACGCTTTCACCTACATCGGCTGTCACTACGTCGACCTGGTGCACTTCATCACGGGCCTGCTGCCGGTGAGCATCTCCGTGGCCGGAGTGCCCGAGAAATTTCCTAACGGCACCGACGCCTGGATGTGGACTGACGCCCGCGTCAAATGGTCCAACGGCGCAATCTTGAACGTGCAGAATGCGCTAGGC
>JBKJUN010001023.1:0-7043 GCA_046590555.1 Bryobacter sp.
GCTCCAGCCAAGAAGGCCGCTCCAGCCAAAAAGGCCGCTCCAGCCAAAAAGGCCGCTCCAGCCAAGAAGGCCGCTCCAGCCAAGAAGGCCGCGCCAGCCAAGAAAGCAGCCCCGGCTAAAAAGAAAACCGCCCCCCTCGCCAAGAAAGTAGCGAAGAAGGCGGTTAAGAAGGGCTCCGCTAAAAAGCGTTAGCCTTCTTTGACGGTCTTCCTGCAACGTTGAAAAAGTTCGATCAAAGCATCGGCGTGCTGGTTTGCTGGGACGCCACCTTTGGCTCCAAACCCAGTAGAAGCGCTACTGGACTTCCCATATCCCGTTTGAACGGCGATAAATTTCATCATCTCAAGAGCGATCTCGTCTTGATTGTTCTTTGCGCTATCTTGTGTAGTGTTTGTCGATTCAGCCATGACGTCACTACTTTAGCGCAACTCAGATGCCAGTAACCGCCACAAATTGGCTGCGGCCTATGCGCGGCGGCTCACAAACCCACCTGCTCAAGGCCTCCGACGGCCACCACTACGTCGTAAAGCTAACCAACAATCCCCAAGGAATCCGCACGCTCATCAACGAATGGATCGCCCAGCGAATCCTCTCTTATCTGAAAATCCCCTGCCCTGAAGTTGAGATCATTGAAATCCAACAAGACTTGATTGCAAACAACCCCAAACTCGGAATCCTCCGCAACCAGATCGTCCAACCACCACCAGCCGGCTGGCACTTTGGCTCACGCTACCCAGGCGACCCTGCTGTCCTCACCGTACACGACATCTTGCCCGACATTCAGCTCGTTTCCTGTCGCAACCTCCACCACTTTGCGGCCATCCTCGCCTTCGATAAGTGGACTGCCAACGCTGACTCAAGACAATCCGTTTTCTATCGCGCCCGTCTTCTGGATGTCCTCGCAAGTGAAGATAAGATCCCTGACCCCGAATACGCAATGCGAGGTCTGGTCGCCTCGATGATCGACCACGGCTATTGTTTCAATGGAACCTACTGGGATTTCCCCGACGCCCCCGGCTACGGCATGTACTATCGCGCTGAAGTCTACCGAAAGATTCGGGGTTGGGCCGACTTCGAACCCTGGTTGTCACGCATCCAATTCTTCCCTGAATCGATTCTCGATAAAGCTCTGCATGAAATTCCAAGGGCCTGGATCGATACAGCCCATTTCGATGAACTCACCGGCCTTTTGGATCGCCTCCTCCAGCGCAGAAGCAAAGTTCCACACCTGATCGAAGCAACCAGGGCCAAATTTCCAACTCATTTCCCCAACTGGCGCTGAACCTCATCAGCCACCCATCGAGCCGTCCACGGAGCCAGAAGAATGCCATTTCTGTAGTGACCATACGCCAGCAATACTCGATCATTCATACGATGCAAGACAGGCAAATCCCCAGCCGCTGCGGGCCGAAACCCAAACCAACGATCTGTCACTGGGATCGTCTGAAGTAGCGGCCACAATTCTTCCGCCCTCTGGCGCAATCCCTCGATCACATCCTCATCTATCGAGTCATCAAAGCCAATCCGCTGCTCGGTAGATCCCGCAATCACCCTGCCATTCTCACGCTGAAGAATGTATGTGTGTCCATCCCGCAAGATTCCCCTCAACGTTTTTGCAGCCACACCATCCCAGGCCAATAGATAACCTTTGACTGGCTCCACCGAAGGAAGCCCCTGGATCCGCCAGGCACCCGTGCAAACAACTACCTGTTGCCCATCAAGTTCATCCAACGAACTAACCATCCGCTCCTCAACCCGCACTCTCAAGCTTAACTCTCGCAACAGATCTCGAGGATCCACATGTCCGTCAGCTTCTTGGCTACCTTCGTAGTAGTCAACACTGCCGCCCAAAGCTTCTAACCAATCTCGATACATTGCCGCAGAGGCAGAAGCTCTCTCCCGCCAGACCTCATCGGGAAACGATTCCGACAGCGCACCCAACATTCCTGCGCCAGCCCAACTCGAACTTGATTTGCGCGAAATATCGCGTTCATAAACCACTACGTCCAGCCCACGCCGCTGTAGTTCCCACGCACAACTCAAACCGATCAATCCACCGCCAACAATTTCAATCACTACACACTAGAATAAAGGTTTCATGCACGATTTCATGTTGGTCAATGAGGCAGTGCTGCCCGCCTCCTCCAAAACCATGGCTCCCGGGCAAGTGGGTGCAGTCAACGGTTGGGGTGTCTTCTCTACCCTGCGAGTCAAAGATGGCGTTCTCTTTGAATGGCAGCGTCACTATGACCGGATGGCCAAGGATGCCCGGTTACTCCAGGTGCCCTTTCCAGATTCTTCGGGCTGGTTTCAAGACCAACTCCGCAAACTAATCGAAACCAATCAAGCCCACAATTCCACACTGCGCGTCATCGTGCTGCGCAACAAGGGAGGCATGTGGGAAGGCCCATTTATCGATCGCCCATTCGATCTTTATGCCTTTACAACCGACTTGAAAAACTGGGGTCAGAGCGTCAAGCTCGGCCTGGTACCCCAAGCCCGGCATGCCGCCAACCAATTCGCTGGCACCAAGATGCTTTCTTGGAGCTTTAACCTCTGCATGTACGATCAAGCCCACCAGGACGGTTTCGATGAAGTTGTTCTGCTGAACGAACGTGACGAAGTCAGCGAACTCACTTCTGCCAATCTATTCGCTGTCTATGGAAATCTCGTCTTAACTCCGCCAATTTCCTCAGGTTGCCTCCCAGGCATTACTCGTGCCCTGCTGCTTGAAGAAATCCAGGTAACCGGAATCGAAATCAGAGAACAGACGCTGACGCTTTCCGACCTGGAAAAGGCAGACGGCCTTTTTATCACCTCTTCCACGCGAGATCTCCTGCCCGTCGCCTCTTTACAATCGATCCAAATTCAGCAAAGTGACGAGATCCGCCAGCGTTTAAGCCAAGCCTACGAGCAGCATCTGGAAAAATACACCCAAAGCCATCAACGCGCCAACACCCTCGCGTAAGCCCGCCGCACATTTTCCGGAACATCGTACAAGTCAAATTCCGGAGGCCAGACCCAGCGCAAATCAGTGCTCTCCTCACTCAGCGTCAGATCTATCTCTGTCGATCTGAACCAGACCAATATGTCATGATGCAAGTGATAGGGCTCTATCACCACCCCTTCCCGAATTTTGACTGGGATTCCGTGGACATCAGCCCCGACGATTTCTCCTCCGCATACACTCACACCGGTTTCTTCCAGGACTTCACGGGCCGCTGCCTCCAGAACATCTCCGTCCACCTCAGGCTCGACATGTCCCCCAGGCAGCAACCATCTTTTTAGTCTGCCGTGTAAAACCATCAGGATTCCCGCACCGTCAGGATGTAAAACCAGCCCTGTTGCAGTTACATGTCCAGGGCTAAACTGTTGACGCGAAAATGGTAACGCTGTTTGTTCGAGGATCATGCGGATCAATTCCACGCTCTTTTCATCCCCAACGAGGCCTTCTGGAAGGTCTGGAATCTTCATAACTGTTTCAACCCTAATGTTAACCCTCTAAGCAGTCGATCAATTGCGTGAACAAATAAGTCAGTACTTTTGACATCAGTCGATAAGGTTTTGCCTGCCAGGAAGCCGAATCCTCCGATTTCAAGAGTGGGATAGACCATTCGTTTCAGGCCTATCTATAGGTTTGAGGAACAAACCCTTAGGAAAGCCTAGGTGACTACCTGATAAAGGACTATTTCCCTACCTACTGACTAGGAAGTGACGAAGTTCACGGCTATTCTGACTGTGGGCATAAAAGAAATATCCATGCGATGCGGCTACTGCAAAGGTAAAATCGGCTTCTGGCGCGGGCTCTCTGATCGGGAATTCTGCAACGAAGAACATCGCCGTCGCGGTCGAGCCATCAGCGCTCGCCATGCGAGGGAGAGCCTCATCTATGGCGATGAAGATCTCTACGAATTAGTGCAGGATGAAAAGAAGAAGAAGCAAAAGAGTTCCAAGCTTCAGGCTCAAATAATAGTAGTTCTATCGACGGTTATGATAGCCGTCCTCGCCTTTTCTCCCGCCACGGGCTCTACCGGCCCGCAAAACCTTGGCCCGAAGGCAATGTCATTAACTGGCGATTTGGCCCGTAGCAATCCGATCATTGCTCAAGCCAATGAATATCTCAAAGGAATCATTCCCTCCGAGAGCCCAGTCAAGATTCACGAAGACTTCAGCCAGGGCGTAAAGGGTTGGCTTGGTGGAAGGGCTACTGAATGGGATAGCGACAACGGTCGCATGAGACCCTCAAGTTTGAAGATCTGGAAACCTTCAGTCAAGCTAGCTGACTATCGCATGGAGTTTGAAGGACAGATCGACAAAAACGCGATGAGCTGGGCCTTCAGAGCCCCAGACCTCCGCAACTACTACGCCACCAAAATTGTGATTCGAAAAAATGGCTCTCTGCTGGTTGCAGACATGATTCGCTACTCAGTGGTTAATGGCTTTGAACGGGATCGTCAGCGCCTCCCGCTGCCTCTTTCGGTTCGTCCCGATACTTTGTACCAGGTACAAATGAGCATCCGTGGAGACCATTTCGTAACCAGAGTCAACGGCCAGATTGTCGACGCCTGGACGGACAGCAAGCTCAAGCGTGGTGGTATTGGCTTCTTCGCGGACAAAGGCGAATCCTCTTCGATTCACTGGGTCGACGTGCGAGAAGAGCGTGAAGGCATTTTCGGACGCCTCTTCGCCATGGGCTTCTTCGTCAGCCCCGTAAATCTCTACGTCATTACTGAATAAGCTCGGGTATCATAAAAGCAATGCGGTCGTGGCGGAATTGGCAGACGCACTGGTTTTAGGTACCAGCGGAGAAATCCATTCCGGTTCGACCCCGGACGACCGCACCAAACACTTTCAGGCACTTTCCTGACTACCATCTTCCTCAATCAATCGAACTAGAACCATCCAAATTGGTCCAGTGAAAGATGGCCCTCACTGAGAGGCTCTAGCATCTACCAGGTCATAAGTCGGCTCACCTCCTAAACCTTTGGTTCGATAAAGCCACACAAAGGGTCTTTGTGAACAAATAAAACTGACATCTCATTACCTGCCTCTTCCTCGCGGCTGGCCTCGCCTTCCCACAAGTTTCCTCACAACAAATCTCTGGCATCGTCCGTGACCCATCCGGCCTCGCAGTCGGCAGCGCAAAGGTCACAGTCCGCAACACGGCCACGGGCTTTACCGACGCAGCCAATGTGGAAACCACCAGCGGAGAAATCGACCGCGTCATCACCGGTACCCAGGCTACCCAACTCCAGCTCAACGACTGCAACTACAACCAGTTTCTTGCCCTGATCCCTGGCGTCTCCACTAACTACTCCAACAGCTTTGGCCTCGCCGGTGGCTTCGGCACCAATGCCAGTGGTCAATCCGCCAACGGTGGCCGGGCAGCCGCAAACTTCGGCCAGATCACCAGTGCCTCTGATCCACGCAGCCTGCAGTTTGGCTTGCGTATGGATTTCTAACGAGACGAAGCAATCCAGGCCTTGGCCGATTCCAAATCAGGCAGCTGAGGCAAAATACCAGTAAGCCGCGTAGCATTAACTACGCGGCTTACGCGTTCTGAGGGATTGAGCAAACACAATCCCGCACCGTATTGATCTGCCGTTGTGTACAGCACCACAAGTTCACCCAGACCAGAACTATCCACTTCCTGAATTGCCGACAGATCCAAAATCAGTCCGGCTGGTTTATTGGCCGACAGAATCGCATGGATCTCTCTGGAAAATTTCGTCAATTGCGGGCCAAGAGTCAGATTCCCAGCCATACGGATCAGCACCGGGTTGATTGAGCCATCGATTTCATAAGTCAGTGACATGGGTTCTCTATTTCTTAACCGCCTCGCGCAAGCCCAGATTGCGTACTAGCCGGAGCAGATAATTGGGGTGTAGACCGAGGATCTTTGCCGCGCCCTTATAGTCGCCCTTCGATTGCTCGTAGGCTCGCAGAATGCTATCACGTTTGGCATCGGCAACGGAGTCTTGAAAGACTCCAGCCGCCGCCGGGCTCGCCGAAGTCCAGAGATGCTCGGGCAAATCCCCTGGCAAAATCAATGGCCCCTCCGCCAGAACAACCGCGTGTTCGATTGCGTTCTCAAGTTCTCGCACATTACCCGGCCAATCGTACGCCTCCAAACAGCGCAAAGTATCTAGAGATAGCGACAAACTCTTGCGATTTGTTTGAGCCGAAAAAACTCCCAAAAAGTGTTGCGCAAGCAATGGAATATCCATGGCCCGCTCACGCAGCGGCGGCGTGCGTAGCGACACAACATTCAAACGGTGGTAAAGATCTTGACGAAACTTCCCTACCCTGGCCTCTTCAGCTAAATCGCGATTGGTGGCCGCCACCACTCGAATATCCACCTTTAGGGTACGGGTCGAACCCAAACGTTCAAACTCCCGCTCTTGCAAGACGCGCAGAAGCTTCGCCTGCTGCGGGACAGCAAGTTCTCCGATTTCATCCAGAAATAGAGTTCCCCCGTCAGCAGCCTCGAGCTTCCCTCTTTTTGCTGCCACAGCCCCAGTAAAAGCCCCCTTTTCATGACCGAAGAGTTCGCTCTCCAGCAGATCTCCGGCAATGGCAGCGCAATTGATCGCAGCAAAAGGAGCAGCTGATCGTGGGCTGGCAGCATGCAGAAGTTTTGCCACCAGTTCTTTCCCCGTTCCACTCTCCCCCAAAATCAGCACGGTCGTGTCACGCGGGGCCAACCTTTCGATTCTGTCCAGCAGTTTCAATACCGCTGGACTCTGCCCCAGGATTCCCCCGCTATTTCTCTGCAAGAGCTTCCGCTCAAGCTCAACATATTCGCGACGTAGTTCCTCCACTTCGCGAACACTCTCGATCGCCACAGAAGCAAGGCTCGAAACAGCAGTGAGGGTTGCAAGCGCGTCCAAGCTATTGCTCTCCACCGAGATCACCCCACACAAGGCACCGTTTACGTATACAGGCACAGCAGCCTGTTCTGTGCTCGAAAAAGGGCCTTTACTGGCAACGTGCTGCCAGATCGAAGCATCGCCTCCCTGAGCAAGAAATTCCAGCTCCAGTTC
>JBKJUN010000787.1:0-2256 GCA_046590555.1 Bryobacter sp.
CAAGAGGAAATCGATCGGCTCACCGCCGGATTGTCCGCCGCCAAATCGAAGAACAAGTCTGCGGCCTCCCGCATCTCCAAGCTCCTCGATGACGAGCTAAAATAGCGTCAGATGACGCCCCTGCTACTACTTCTCCTTTCCATCCAGGTCCAACACTCCACCGCCGACTCAAACGGCGTCAAGATCCACTACGCCACCTACGGCAAGCAGGACGGTCCACTCATCGTCATGGTCCACGGCTTCCCCGACTTCTGGTACACTTGGCGCGACCAGATGCAAGTCCTCGGTGACGCAGGCTACCGCTGCGTCGCAATGGACCTCCGCGGCTACAACCTCTCCCAACAACCCACTGGAGTCGAGAACTACGACATGCGCCTCCTGGTCGGCGATGTCTTGAATGTAATCAAAGCCAATGGCCGCGAGAAAGCCATCGTCATGGCTCACGACTGGGGCGGTGCCATCGCCTGGCAGGTCGCCCTCAACGCTCCGCAGATGGTCGAGAAACTGGTAATCCTTAACCTCCCGCATCCCAATGGCCTGAGCCGTGAGCTAGCCAACAATATCGACCAACAGAAGGCCAGCGAATATGCCCGTCGCTTTCAGGAACCCGACTCTCACACCAAGCTCTCCGCCGCCGCCCTAGCCGGCTGGGTTAAAGACCCTGAAGCAAAGAAGCTCTACGTCGAAGCCTTTGAGCGATCGAGCCTGGCTGGCATGATGGCCTTTTACCAGCGCAACTACCCGCGCCCACCCTACCAGCAAGGCAATGAAACCCGTAAGCTCACCATGCCCGTCCTGCTCATCCACGGCCTCAAGGACACTGCCCTGCTTGCTCCAGCACTCAACGGCACCTGGAACTGGATCGACGACCTCACCCTCGTCACAATCCCCGAGGCCAGCCACTTCGTGCAACAAGATGCAACGGAGAAGGTATCTCGCACCGTCAAATCATGGTTAGGGAGAGACAAATGAAACTGATTCCGCTCCTCGTTTTAGCTAGCCTTGTCAGCGCCGCTGACAAGCCAGAGCCACCCAAAATCGCCACCTCGCACGGTGCCAGTGACCGCATGGAAATCATCGCCACCGTCTACGCCAACAAGGCTGCCGTCAAGCAGATCCTCGGCGACGAAATGAGCGGCTACATCTTCGTAGTCGAAGTGCTCATTAAGCCCCGCGTCGAAGAAGGCGTCAAGATCGATCGCGACGACTTCCAGCTCCTAATCACTGACGATGGCCAGAAAACCAAGCCTTTTGCCCCAGCCCAACTGACCGGCACCGGTGGCCTTGTCATCAAATCTCAGAAAGGCCCCACCTCAGGAGCCATGGGCCAGAACAACGGCCCAGTCTGGAGTGGCCCCGTCGGCACCGGCGGCCCCATGCGCCTGCCCGGCAACGGCGGCGGCATTGGCAACGCAACTACTCAAATTGAGACACCAACAGTTGAAGAGAATGACAGGAAGGAAAAGGTCAACCCGATGAAGAAGGTCCTCGAAGAAAAAGAGCTTCCCGCCGGCGAGATCAAAGTGGATACTAAAGGTCTGCTCTATTTCCCGATAGACGGCAAACACAAAACCAAAAACATCGTCCTGCTCTACCGTGGTTTAGGTGGCCGCATCGACGTCGAATTCAAATAACGTGAACATCTTCGAAGTAGATACCCCCGCAATCGTAGTGGACCTGGACATCATGGAGGCCAACCTCCAAAGGATGGCTGACTACACGCAGACCCACAACCTTCACCTTCGTCCGCATACCAAGACCCACAAGAGCCCCCTGCTCGCCCGCAAGCAGATTGAACTTGGTGCAGTAGGCCTTACTGTAGCCAAGCCCGGCGAAGCCGAGGTCATGCTCGGGGCCAACCCCGAGGAGCTCCTGGTAGCCTTCCCGACCCTCGGGGCCACGAAGATGGCCCGTTTGAAAGAGGTCGCCCGCCACACAAACCTGACTGTAGCTCTCGATTCATTCGAAGCAGCCAAAGCACTATCCGACGGCGAAGTCCCAGCGAAGATCCTCGTGGAGTTTGACGCCGGCCTCGGTCGTGTTGGCATCCAACCAGAAGAACTCCTTGACATGATTGGGGCGATCAAAAAACTGCCCCACATCCAGTACGACGGTATCTCTTTTTATCCGGGCCATATCAAGGACCTCGGCGAAGAAGGCTACGGCATGATCGAAGCGCTGAACGTACTGCTGAATGAGACAGTCGATACCTTGAAAAAAGCTGGCCTCGCCCCTCGTATTGTTTCTGGTGGTTCA
>JBKJUN010000797.1:0-1449 GCA_046590555.1 Bryobacter sp.
TCCATCGAAGCCGAGATCGCCCCCATCACAAAAACGATGGCCACCCACGCCTGGAATGACCCGCGCATCAAGCTTTTGATGACCCTCCCCGGAGTCGACTTCACGGTTGCGGAATCGATGCTGGCCGCCTTCGGCGACATCTCGCGCTTCCCTTCGGCCAAACAGGCTGCTTCTTATCTCGGACTTACTCCTTCCACCTATCAGTCTGGCAATAAGTCCTACCACGGCCGCATCACCAAGCAAGGCTCCAGCAACGCCCGCTTCATGATGGTGGAAGCCGCTCAGACCGCCGCTCGCCACCCCGGCCCACTCGGCCATTTCTTCAACAAACTCAAAAAGAAGAAGGGCCGCAATCCAGCCATTGTCGCCCTGGCCCACAAGCTTGTCCTGATCGCCTGGCACATGCTCAAAAATAACGAGCCCTACCGCTACGCAACGCCCTCTACTCTTGTGGCAAAGTTCAGCCGCTTGCGCATCCAGGTCACTGGAGAGAAACGGAAAGGCGGTTTTGAAAAGGGTTCCAAGCGCAAGCCCACCTATGGTTCTGGCGTACGAACGAAAGCCGTTCCAGCTCTTGCTGAACTTTACCAGCGGGAAGGCCTGCCACCCAACCCTGCCTTTCGCCAGGGCGAAACTAAGATGCTCGCCGCAAGCGGTCTCGCCGAATTGCCAATTCAGCTCCAGCAACCCAAACACATCCCGAGAAAATCTAAAACTTAACCTCGACACCTTCGCCGCTCACGGCGCAAGGCTTGACGTGGTAACTCCGCTAGCACGAGACTTCGGACGCGCATCAAGGCCAACCCTGCGGGCGCGCTCCGCGCGGCCTTGACCCGGTCCGAAGCTCGTGCAGTTTTCCTGATATCGCCAAGCCTTGCTCTGTTCGCCTTCGGCTTTACCAGCGCTCCGCGAGAATCCTAAAAAACCACTTGACTTAATCATAGGTATTGACTTTTTTGACAGCTTTCGCCAAGATAACCGTCACCCGGACAAAATCAAGTTCTCCATTACAGCTGAGCTGGCCTGTGGCTAAGTAGTTGACAATAAATGCTTTAATTGCGAATCGCATCACTAGGTAAATTGCTCATCTTACCTTCGGCTTTAGTCCAAATTTCCCGAATAACGCAAAGGGACGGGTCACCTTCAAACGAAACTTCTCAAAATCCTCCCAGCTGGCCATGTTGCCGCAACCCCACACCTGTTCAAACTTGCCTCCCGGCCAAACACCCGGATCTAGCCACAGTCCAGAATGAAGGCACGATCGGCCCCCTTCGCAATGCTCTCCTGAAAAAGTCGAACATTAAGATTTTGCGAGTCACAACAATTTTCAGAAATCTTTTGCCCCTAACCCACTCATCCCAAACAAAACTCGCCAGCCTCAAACATTAAGCCCACCAACCCACCTGCTAACTTCTGCTCAGGAGAAATCCAATGAACAATGAACAGACT
>JBKJUN010000880.1:0-2421 GCA_046590555.1 Bryobacter sp.
TCAATGGCCCCAACAGCTTCCACCGCCGTCAATTCGACACCAGAATCTCAGGCATCCGTCGAGACCACAACAACCAGTGGAACGCAAATGTTTCAAAGAACTTTGCCATGACCGAGCGCATCAACTTGCAAATGCGCTTCGATGCGCTCAACGTCATTAACCGCTCACAAATGGCTGCACCTAACACAGACCCCTACTCAACCAACTTTGGCCGCGTACTCTCACAGACAGCAGCCACCAACCGTTGGCTCCAAGTCCAGGCCCGCCTCACTTTTTAGAGCAGAGCATCTCGAATAGCCACTAAGCTACGCTACTTAATATATGCGAGTACTAAAGCTTGGCCTCAAAGGCCCCGACGTAAAGAAATGGCAGATCTTCTTGATCGGTCAAGGCTTCCACCCCGGCAACGCCGACGGTGAATTCACGGCTGAAACCAAAGCCGCCACCACCGAGTTCCAGAAGCACCACACCCTCGATCCAGACGGAGCAGTCGGCAACCAGACCTTTGGCACAGCCATGCGCCTCGGCTTCGAACTTGTCACCGACGACGACGATTCCAGGAAAGGCCCCAACTGGCCCCCCGCCTCAGACTTCCCCGCCCTCGCCTCCAATGCAGCGCGCCAAAAGGTCTTCGGCAAATTCGACTTCGTACATAAGCCCATCACTGGCAACCCCGAAAACATCGTCATCACCGGCACCTGGCAGATGCAAAACATAACAGGCGTCGTCATCCCTCAATTGATCGGTGTCCAGGGTGCCCCGCACGACGGTAAAATCTGGTTCAACAAACAAGCCGCCCCCCAAGTTGAAGCCCTCTGGGCAGCTTGGCAAAAAGCAGGTCTCCTCGACCGCGTCCTGGTCTGGGGTGGAGCCTTCGTACCCCGCTTCATCCGGGGCAGCACCTCAGTCCTGAGCAACCACTCCTTCGGCACTGCCTTCGACATCAACATGGCTCAAAACGGCCTCGGAATTGAACCCACCCGCCTAGGCCAAAAGGGCTGTGTCCGAGAACTCGTCACCATAGCCAACAAGCACGGCTTCTACTGGGGCGGCCACTTTACCCGCCGCGACGGCATGCACTTCGAAATCGCGCAAATCAAATAGCGCCTACTGCATCCGGGCCCCGGGCAATGTCCCCGGCTTCCATTCATCAGACGCAAGCCCATTCAAATCAAAAATGGGCTTGCCCGCCCTAAGCGTCAACTCAGTAGTCAGGCGTTGATCCCCCATCACTTTCTGTTTCCGGTTATCCAGATAACCAAACTTACCTTTCTCCACCTTAAGCACCGCAACATCCGCTTCCGCCCCCACTGTCAGGGTCCCAAGCTCAGTCCGCCGAATCGCCTTCGCCGCCTCCACCGTCGACATCCGAATCACATCCTTCAGCGGCACCCCATGAATCAGAAACTTCGACATCACGTTGTTAAAGTCCTTCATCCCGTCCATCCAGCTCCGCAAGTGCAAATCAGTTGAGATGGTATCGGGCAAGAACTTCTCGGCAAACCCAGCCTTGGCAACCGTCCAGAAGAAACTCCCATTGCCGTGCCCCAGATCAAACAACACCCCACGCTTGCGAGCCTCCCACAGCACCGGGTTCATCTTCCCCGTTGGCAACTGCTCATAACGCAATCCCGAATACAAGTGAGTGTAAATATCCCCCGGCCGCATCTTCTCCATCAGCAACTTCTCGATCGGCCGGGCCTCACGATGATGCGTTCCAAAATCCACCATCACCGGGATCCCCGCCAGATTGCCAGCCTCAACTGCCCGATCCACCGCGATCCAGTCCGGCGCTCCATAATGCGCCGTCTTCACACCAACAACAATGTCCTTGTGCTTCTTGGCAATCGCCGCCAGCCCCTCGCTATCCATATCCGCCGTGTTCTGCTCATTGCGGCTCCCACTCATCCCAAGCCCCGCAATATTCACAAAAGCCAAAACCCGCGTCCGCGATCGATCAATGATCCGCTTACGAAAATCCTCAAAGTTCTTCCAGCCACTCGTACCCGCATCCACAATCGTCGTCACTCCGCTACGAGGAGCAACCGCATCCGGCACAAACGAAGTCTCACCAGCCAACTCCGCAGGAATCCCCGTATTGGCATAAACATGCCCATGAATATCAATCAGCCCAGGCGTCACATAAAGCCCGGTAGCATCCACCGTCTTACACTCGGCAGCAACCTCAATCTTCGCAGCCACTCGCGCAATCTTACCGTTCGCGATAGCAACATCAAACCGGCCATCCCGCCGATTAGCCGGATCAATCACATGACCATTCCGGATCACCATGTCAAACTCACAAGCCGCCGGCAAAACACCGGCCATTAAAAGAGCAAACAAAACAATTCTCATCAGCGTTAGCATATCTAAGGATGCAGGACCCCTCACCAGCCGACTTCACACAAACCGTAGTTGGAG
>JBKJUN010000160.1:0-1760 GCA_046590555.1 Bryobacter sp.
ATCTTCGAGCGAGCGGCGATGATGGCCGAAGCTTGCTGCCTCTGCAGCATCACGTGAGCGATTTCTGGCGAGTAGGCAAGGTGTGAAATGCGGCTTTCGATCACCTCGATCCCAGCCTTCAGGACACGCTCCTCAATCTCGACTTTCAATCGAGCCGAAATCTCAGTTGCGTTGGCCCGCAGCGACATCTGGTCGTCATTATGAGCATCATAAGGGAAGGCCGAGGCCAGGTTGCGCAGAGCGCTTTCGCACTGTACCTTCACATAGGCCTCATAGTGATCGACTTCAAAAAGCGCCTCTGCAGCGTCAATCACTTTCCAGACCACCACAGCCGCAATCTCGATCGGATTGCCGTCGTGATCGTTAACCTTCAGGTGAGAAGTCTCGAAGTTGCGAACGCGCAGGCTCACCGGGTCTTTGCTCATTAAGGGGTTGGCCCAGTGCAAACCAGGCTTGCGAACAGAACCTTTGTACTTGCCAAAAAGTGTGAGCACAACAGTGCGGTTCGGGCCGATGATGAAAAAACCACAGAGCATCACCAGACTGATCAATAGAACCAGTAGCGCCAATAACAAAATCGAAAATCCATTGTCCGCGCGGCTGGCGCCGATCATGGCATAGACGCTTGCCGCGCCTGTGCCTAACAACAGCACGAGCATTCCAACACCAGGCAGGGTTTGAAACTCGAACTCTTTAATCATGTGAAATCATTCTCCTATCGAAATGATATCACTTTGATAAATTCCGTCAAGAGAAATCGGACCTGCAAGTCTTCTGTAATTGAGCAGGCTGTCGCCAAACCGCGCCGCATTGGTTGGCGATGGGAGAGATTGATGGCGATGGGGATGTGGATGTGCTGGTAGCGGGGCAAAATTCAAAAAACGTGGTGTGATGGGAGAATCGGCTGAAGTGAGTGGTTGGTGATTCGGTGGCGTTGCTGGCGGAAATTTATGTGGCGGGAAACGGGTATTCTCTTGATGGAACGGAGGGTGGACCCGAAGGTCCGCCCTCCGAATTCCAAGTTAGTTGCAAGTACTCAGCTTGGCTGAGAAGATGTACGTGCTCCAATTGAAGTTGCCGTCTTGGGGAATGAATTCGGTTGTGAAAACAACCTGACATCCATCGATCGGATCCACACTCATGGTGCTGTAGTCACCCCATCGAGTCAGTGAGCCGGTCTGAGACCCTATGCTCGCCAGGATGCTCGTCTCTCCGCCTAGTGTTCCCAGGGCGTCGCTGGCGGCACGGTACGCATAGCGAATGCTCGGGTTCATCGACGCGCTCGAGATGTTGTATCCGATGAGGATCCCGCCCGTCTTGTCCATCGCCGCGCTGCCCATCCAGCGGAACTCGGCGGTCGGCGCATAAGTGCCCTGTTGATAGATTACCGGGGTTGCGCTACCGATTGTGTTGTTAACGGCATTGCGGAGTTCATACCAGCGAAGTCCGGTGCCAGTACCGGCGGTCACGGCGTGATTGACCAGGAGAGTCTCATAGGTGCCGAAGTTGCGATAGCTCAAACGGTAGTTCAAGCGGTCGGCCAAAGAGTCGAGCTTGGTGGTGGTGCCGCCTTGGGGAATACAGTTTCCACCACCGCAGGCGCGGCTGAATGCCGCAACACCGGAGATCGTCGCGGGCCCGGACAGCGTGCCGGTAGCAGTAGTAGCGCCCCAAATGGTTGTGAACTTCCAATACTGCAGGGCGCTGGATGAAATACTAAGCAGAGGCAATGGAGTTCCCAACGCCGGCAAATTAGTGCC
>JBKJUN010000174.1:0-1910 GCA_046590555.1 Bryobacter sp.
GCCACCCTCATGGGCATCCCTCCAATCTACGGTCTTTTTACTTCTCTCATCTCGGCTCCCCTTACTGCACTTCTTGGCCGTAATCCAGTTCTTATCGGCGGCACCTCTACCGTCACACTTCCTTTTCTAGTTTCCGCCGTCCAGCAACAAGGCCTCGCCGGTTGCGCCAAAGTCACCCTTGTCGCCGCTGTCTTCATGATGATCTTCAGTGTGCTTAAACTCGGTCGCCATATTTCCAAAATTCCTCATACTGTCGTCTCAGGCTTCTCCTGCGGTATCGGAGCCATGATGGTCATCAATCAACTCCGTACTCTTCTCGGCCTTCAAATCCCCAAAGACGTCACTTGGCCTTCTGCCATCCCTTCGCAGATTAAGATGGTCTTTCTCTACATCGGCACCACTCACTGGTCTCCACTCATCCTCGGTATTATCGTCATCGGCGGAGCCTTTTTCTTTGCCCGCATCAATAACAAACTCCCGGCCCCACTCCTCGGTATACTAGCCGCCATCGGTGTCTCGATTGCCTTCGGCATGCACGAAAAAGAAGTCGGTCAGCTCAACCTCGACATCCCCCCCTTCATGGGCTTCACTTGGAGCCCCCAGGAAGTCTTCGCTCTTGTCAATGAAGGCTTTGGCCTTGCCGTCGTCTCCAGCATCAATCTTTTGATCACCTCACGCGTTGTCGAACACTTCCGTGGCCGTCATCGTCCCATGCGTCCTTCTGACGCTGATGGCGAACTCGGTGCCTACGGCATCGCCAACGTCGTCTGCGGCATCTTCGCTGCCCCCATGAGCGTCGGCATTCCTGCCCGCTCGCTAGCCAACGTCCGCTGCGGTGGTTCCAGCCGCATCTCAAATTTAGTCCATGCCGGCATGCTCCTGCTCTTCCTCGGACTCGGCTCTGAGATGGTTTCTCACATCCCCCTTCCCGCCCTCGCCGGCGTAACCGCCTATGTTGGCATCTGTCTTCTCGAATGGGGCACATGGGGCCGCTTGACGCGCATGCGTCCAGTCGACTCAGGTGCCTTTCTGTCCACCGCATTGGCCACGTTGTTGATCAATGCCGTTGTTGCCGTCGCCATCGGCTGTAGCTTCTATCTCTGGCGCTGGATCTACGACACTGTCCTGGCCCGGCCACGTTCGGCCGAATCGCCATCCACCAGCACTGCGCTAACTCCAAACTGATCTTGGCTCAACCCGGATCCTTCGCGAACCCCTAGCTCTACGTCTTGAGCAACCCAGAACAAATCATCTATCTCGAAAGAGGTGTGTCATGCGCCCTAGCGTAACTGCACTCCCGTTTCTCCTGTTTTGTTTTGCCTCAATGCTCCCGGCTCAGTCGTACCAGGGCGGACTTCGCGGCAGTGTCAAGGACCCCGCCGATGCCGCCGTCGCCATCGCTAAGATCACGCTAAAAGACGAGGCCACCAACATCACCCGTGCCACCCTCACAGGTGTATAAATGATTTCGCTTTCATATTTCCTCTTTTAATTCTTGCAACTCTTCGTCCAGCTTGAAACTGATGCTCGAAAGCCATCCTGATTGAGTCGAGGGATTTTAATTCGTGAAGAACCTCGGATCAACGACCAGTCTTCGCGATTGGCTTCAAGAGTTGAATACTCGTTAATTGATTGATACGCTAAACTCTCTGGTATTAGTTTGACGAATTGAATATATGTTATTCCGGGTTTAAGCTCAGGGAATCCTTCAAATTCAAAAGATACTGGATCGCCATTTACGATCAGTGCTCCACCTGGTTTGGTGATGACGATTTGTTGATTCAATGATAGCGAGTTAGTGCTTGATGATTTCGCTCTCCATATGGCTTCAACTTGAAATAAGTAGTCCGTGTAGACACTGCCCGGCGCGAACCGGGAGGTTAGTTGACAGAATAGACCGGAAGGATGGG
>JBKJUN010000183.1:0-3543 GCA_046590555.1 Bryobacter sp.
GCCGAGGCCCTGAATCTTGAGCATCTCAAGCGCCGTTGGCGGGTACTTCTGGAGCATCTCGTCGCGACGCTCGAAGGAGCCTCGTTCGGCGATTTCGGCAAGGATGGCCGCGATACCTTTGCCGATGCCGGGGATGTCGGTGACCTTGCGGGCTTTGTCTTCGAGGATCGACATGACCGACTCGGGGTAACCTTCGATGGTTTTGGACGCGTTGCGGTAGCTGCGGATGCGGAAGCCATCTTCTGCGGCGATCTCCATCAGGTCTGCGGTTTCGTCGAGGAGTTTGGCGACGTGAATGTTATCCATCGACTTTATTGTCTGATGGAGCGGGCTCGATGTGGACGAGGACGTCGGCGACCCAGGGAATTTGTTTGCGGATGGCGGCACGGACGGCGCCCGAGATTCCGTGGGCGGTTTCAACGGTGAGGTGTGGGGCTACTTCAAGGTGAAGGTCGACATGATACTGAAAGCCGGTTTTACGGGCGAGGCATTTTTCGATGCCGAGAGCACCGGGAACGGCTCGTGCGCAGGTTTTGATCTCCGCCAGCATTTCGGGGGAGGGCATGGTGTCGAGGAGTTCCCAACTGGATTGACGAAGGACCTGAAAGCCGAGGACCACGACGAGGATTGCGATCACGACGCCGCCGATTGCGTCGGCGTGGGAGAAGAGGTTGGGGTTGTAGAGGTTGAGGCCGAGGGCAAGGATGGCGACGAGGCCGGAGAGGACGTCGAGCCAGTCGTTGGCGGCGTCGGCTTCGAGAGCAGCGGAGCGGAACTGGCGGGCGGCGGATTTCTTCCAGCGGGCCAGGGCGAGCTTGATGATGATGGAAAGCACGACTGTCCAGATCGCGAAGGCCTGGGGTGTGGATTGAGGCTGGCGGAGGTGGACGACGGCCTGCCAGCCGAGAATGGCTCCACTGGCGATCAGGAAAGCGCCGATGGCTTGACCGGCGAGGATCTCGAAGCGGCCGTGGCCGTAGGGGTGGTCTTCGTCTGGTGGCTGGGCCGACATGCGTAGGCCGAGCCAAAGAATAATCGAGGCTATTACATCGCCAGCGCTTTCGATGCCGTCGGCGATAACAGCGAGAGAATTCGCCAGATATCCAGCGGCAATTTTGATGATTGCGAGAAAGAGCCCGGCGAAAATGCTGACTCTCGCGATGTTGAGTGCGGATTGGGTAGCGGGAGACATGCCAAATACAGTCTAGCTGGCTGCCCTGTTGTACAATCGTCCTTAACGGCAGTCAAGTGGAGCAGGGATGTTTCGCCCTATTGGCTTAAGTGGAAAAAGAAAAAGAGGCGACGAGATGGAAAAGCTGGCACAACAGCAGAACATACAAGAGGCTTTCCTTAATAACGCCCGCAAAGACAAGACTTACTTAACGATTTATCTGATGAGCGGGGTAAAGCTTTCGGGACGAATCAAGAGTTTCGATAAGTATTCTGTAGTCCTTGAGGCGAATAACCAAGAGCAATTGATCTTCAAACATGCCATTTCGACCGTAGTTGTTTCGAAGCAAGCTCATATTGGCGGTCAACCGGCAGCGGTGGGTGGGCCGGCACCGATTCCAGTCGAACCTAACGGAAACTAATTGCCAGAAATCGCGATTCTTTGTGGTGTTCAATTGCGCCGGCAAAAAGAGCCGGTTAGTCCACTAACCGAGTTGTCGGTAGAAGATTCGCTGCAGGAATTGCATGCGCTTGCCGAAAGTGCAGGGGCGACTATTGCCGGCAGCGTTGTGCAGGTTCGGGATCATGCCGATAAAGCTACGTTAATTGGGGCGGGCAAGATCACAGAGTTGGCTGCACTTGTGAGTGCTGTTTCGGCCGATACGATCCTGTTTGATTGCGAACTGACACCTACGCAGCAACGCAATCTCGAGAAGGCGATTGGATGTAAAGTTCTCGACCGGACGCAGTTGATTCTCGATCTGTTTGCTGCGCGAGCACGCACCCGGGAAGGCCAGTTGCAGGTGGAACTGGCACAGCTGAATTACCTGATGCCGCGGCTGGCCGGGCGTGGTGTCATGATGTCACGGCTTGGTGGCGGTATTGGTACTCGCGGACCAGGCGAGACGCAGCTCGAGAGTGATCGACGGAAGATTGCGCGCAAGCTGAAGAACATCAAGGCGGAGCTGGCGAAGGTGCGCGGCGGGCGCGGGATTCAGCGGAAGCAGCGGCAGGGTGTGCCGCTGGCTACCGTTGCTCTGGTGGGATATACGAACGCTGGTAAGAGTACTTTATTTAACCGATTGACCAATGCCTCGGTGCTGGCTGATGCGAAGATGTTTGCGACGCTTGATCCGACGGTGCGGCACGTGATTCTGCCTTCGCGGCGGAAGGTGCTGCTGAGTGACACGGTAGGCTTTATCCGCAAGCTGCCGACGACGCTGGTGGAGGCGTTTCGGGCGACGCTTGAAGAAGTGACCGAGGCGGCGCTTTTGTTGCATGTGGTGGATGCATCGAGCCCTCATGCGGCCAGCTATGTCGAGCATGTACAGCATGTGTTGAAGGAGATTGGTGCCGAAGGAACCAAGCAGATTCTGGTGATGAACAAGGCCGACCTGGTGACCGACCCGCAGGACCAGATTGCGCAGGCGCGACGAATTTTGCAGGATGCCAATGCGGAAGCCAGCACGATCAGCGTGAGTGCGATGAGCGGGATGGGGATTGAGCGGCTTCTTGGTGTGATTGACAATGCGCTCGAGTTGGACCCGGTGGAGCGGATTCGGGTGCGGATTCCTGCAAGCGAGGGCGCGACATTGCATTTGTTGCATGAGCATGCGCGGGTGTATTCGAAGGAATTTATCGACGACTACTGCGAGATCGAAGCTGATGCCTCGGCCAGTGTGCGACGGCGATTGGGCAACTACGAGTTGATATCCTGAGGGCTGCTCTCTCTTGAATCTGCCAAACATATTAACGCTGGCCCGCATTTTCTTTGTGCCCCTTGTGGTGGCGGCACTGGTGCAGGAGCATCGCGTTTACGAATTCAGCTTACTGGGCCTTGAGGTTTCTTTGGGCAACGAGATGCTGGCTCTGGTGATCTTTCTGGTTGCGGCAATTACCGACATGCTCGATGGGTACCTCGCGCGCAAATGGAGCCAGATTACGACTCTGGGGATGTTGCTCGATCCAATCGCCGACAAGTTGCTGATCTCAGCTTCACTGATTGCGCTGGTGGAAGTAAGAGCAGTGCCGGCTTGGGTGGTGATCCTGATCATTGGGCGGGACTTTGCGATCAGCGGGCTGCGGAGTATCGCGATGAGTGAAGGGTACCTGATTCCGGCAAGTGACCTTGGCAAGTCGAAGATGGTGTTGCAGGTGGCAGCGGTGGGGATGGCGATGGCGAGCTTGCGGCATCCGGAGTGGCGTACGGTGACGACGATTATTCTCTGGGCTGCTGTTGTATTTACGCTGGTGTCAGCGATCGATTATGCGCGCCAGTTTTGGCGCAAGATTGATATCGGGGTGAAGCGGCGCAGGAGGCGGGAGTTATTGTTGCTAGAACGCTCGAGGCGCCGGACTGCCCGCGGGAGTGTC
>JBKJUN010000021.1:0-6151 GCA_046590555.1 Bryobacter sp.
GCCTAAGTACTTTAGGACGTCCCGCAGTCCAAATGGTTCCAGTGTCATAGACTGCCCGAACCAAACTATACCGGCCATCGGCGGAGAAATGCATCACGCGGTCTGCCCCGACTGGAGCGATTTCATAGCGATTCCAACCGCGCAGAGTCTGCGTATTGCCCAACACAAAGCGATCCAGCACTGGGGCGCGCCCGTCAATCGCCCCAATCATCGAGCTAAAGGCAAGTGTGGACTTCGACTTCTCACTATTGCCAGAAGCGAAACTGAGCCGGGCCTCACCCAGGTGGCGGCGATAGTTGAAGTCAGAGCCAAAAGATCTGGCGGCCGCGCGCAGGCTATAACCTGCTTCCAGCGTTTGTGTACTGGTGAGACCAAGCTGCCACTGTTTTGAGTAGCGCAGAGTAGTAATAACAGCGTGTGCTGCCTGGTTTCTCGCGGCCGGAACTTGAAATTCAAGATTGTTAAAACTGAAGCCCCCTCGCAATTCGAGCCCCGGGGCCAATGTATAAATCAGTGTCGGTTCAAAGTTGGTGCGCGAGCGATAGAACTCGCTAGACTCCCCGCGAAACCGTGATTGATACGCTTCACCCAAAAACGCAATCCGCAGATTCTTCGCCAGCGGGGCAACAAAGGCGGCTCGAAGTCCCGAGAATCGCTCTACCCGTTCATCGTTATCCGAGATAAACCCCAAACTGGTACTCGTCGTCCCCAGATTCAGATCAGCCGTTGCTCCAAAGCTGAGCTTCTGTTCGGAATGAAACGCCATTCGTGGCACATTCAAATCAAGGTATTTTCGTGATCGTTCGAGAGCAAAGCTAACCCGGATCTGATCCTGCTTCTCACCCTTCGCGACATTGCGCGAAATCGTGAAACCCGGAAATTCCCCGCGAATCCGCCGCTCCACCGCATCGATCGTCTCGGTACGATAAGGTCGGCCAATCAGGCGATCCAGTTCGCGCTGCAAAGCAGCGGACACAGTGTAAGTCACATTCTGAATCGAAATTCGTTCAATCCGGTAACGCGAGTTCACATTGGTGTACGAAGTGTTTTCAAAAGCCACGGCCCTCTCGTGAGGGAGTAGGAGGACCGTGGTTGCCAAAAGAGTGGCGAAGAGGCACTTCATGCACTACCAAATAATGCAAGCCGTGTGCCAATCCGCAAAGCATTGAGAAATAAAGACTTTCTAAGGCGTTCGGTGTGCCCGGCACACTCATGTGTCACTGTCCGGCCACACTCCCTCTCACCTTTACAATTCATTACAAAAGCCACCGCCGAGGAGTGAAAAACTAATCGTCAGATGAGTGTCATGAATCACATCCTCACAACCTCCCTGCTTTGCAGCGGAGTGGTGCTCGCTGCCGACTTCTGGCAATCAAAGAAACCAAGCGAATGGACTGAAAAAGAAGCCCGCAGGATTGTCGAAAACTCTCCCTGGGTCAAAGAAGTTCAGCCAACGATGAACATGCAAGGCATGGGCGGCGGCGGGGCTAGCAGGGGTGGTCGCGGTGGAATGGGCGGTGGAGGCGGTATGGGCGCTGGCGGCGTAATAGGTGGCCAGGGTGGCGGCCCCGGGGGTGGAATGGGCGGAGGTGGTGGCGCAATGGGTGCCGATAGCCGCAGCATGGGTGGCCCCATGGGCGGTCCCGCAGGTAGCGGCATGCAGCTTCCCAAAATTAAGGTAGCGTTTGAAACCGCAATGCCCGTAGCCGAAGCCAAGGCCCGAATCGAAATCAAAGACGTCTTCCTGGGCCTCCGCGACGAATTCGTAATCGTCTCCGTCACCGGTATGCGAGGCATGGGAGCTACTCGCAAAGGAGGCGAGGATGCAGATCGTGCCAAGGACATGCAAGCACGTCTCCTCCAGCTGACCACTCTCAAGGTCAAAGACGACAAAATCTACCAGCCGGCCGAAGCCAAAATCCAGCAAACACCAACCGGAAGCGTGATGCTCTTCGCCTTCCCGCGTAAAGAACTCCAGATCACGCCAGAAGACAAACAAGTCACCTTCACGACCACCATGGGCCCCATGGAGATCTCGGTCAAGTTCAACTTAAAGGACATGGTTTTCGACCAAAAGTTGTCCCTCTAAATCAACCCAAGGTCCAATAAAAAAAGGCGGTCCCAAAGGGCCGCCTTCTTCTCTGTAACGTGGTTGAAGTTACTTGACTTCGACGGTTGCACCGGCGTCGACAAACTTCTTCTGCATTGCTGCAGCTTCATCCTTGGTCACGCCTTCCTTGACAGTCTTCGGGGCGCCGTCGACGAGGTCTTTGGCTTCCTTCAGACCGAGCGCGGTGATTTCGCGTACGACCTTGATGACGTTGATCTTGTTTGCGCCAGCGCCGGTGAGAACTACGGTGAATTCCGTCTTCTCTTCGACGGCTGCAGCGGGGGCGGCCCCGGCAGCAGGAGCCGCTGCGACGGATGCGGCAGCTGCCGATACGCCGAGCTTTTCCTCGAGCATTTTCACGAGTTGAGATGCCTCAAGAAGGGTGAGGCCCTGGATTTGTTCCGAAATTGCGTTGATGTCAGCCATTTTTCATCTACTCCGATTGAATTTATCTGTTACTGATTGAACTTGTTTTCTTGTACGCCTTGGTCGATGACCACAGCAAGGTTCCGGCCTACGCCATTGACGGCAGAGACCAAACGCTGTGCTGGCGCATTGATGAGGTAAAGCAGTTTTGACAGAACCTCTTCACGCGACGGCAGATTGGCGAGCTCGTTGATCGATGTTACTTCAACGACTCGCCCCTCAACAAAACCCGCCTTGAATGTGAAGGTCGGATTCGTCTTGGCGTATGTGACGAGTGCTTTTGCGAGTGCGACCGGGTCGCCATTCGTGTAGGCAATCGAATTCATTCCCTTAAGTCCGGTTACGGCAGGAGCAATGGCCAAGCCTTCGCTCGCCTTTTCCGCGAGGGTGTTCTTGATGACTTTGTAGCCACCACCAACGCTGCGAATCGTCTTACGCAATGCGTAATCCTGAGCGACGGTGAGCTTTTCAAAGCCCGTTACGAAGACGTTTGGCGACTCGACGAGAGCCTGTTTGATGGCTTCGAAATCTTTTTGCTTGTCGACTTTATTCTTCATGGTTGCTAATCCTTAAACCGCGATAGCCAGTTTCGAAGAAACGTCAGAGATATCGAGACTAATGCCAGGTCCCATCGTGGAACACAGCGTCGCACTCCTGACGTACTTACCTTTGGCGGCGGAGGGTTTGGCGCGCAATACGGCAGTGATGAGGCTCTCGGCGTTCTCAATCAGCTTGATTGTCTCAAACTGAATCTTGCCGACAGGTGCGTGGATAACGCCGGTCTTGTCGACTCGGAATTCCACCTTACCCGCTTTAACTTCATTAATTGCCGTAGTAACGTCCGTGGTAACCGTACCCGTTTTCGGGTTCGGCATAAGACCACGCGGGCCGAGGATCTTACCGAGACGCGCCATTGAGCGCATCATGTCGGGGGTCGCAATCACCGCGTCGTAGTCGAGCCAGTTCTCTTTGATGATCTTTTCGATCAGCTCATCGCCGCCGAAGAAGTCCGCACCGGCCGCTTCGGCCTCGCGCACTTTCTCACCGGAGGCAATGACGAGAACCTTCTTGGATTTTCCGAGGCCGTTGGGCAGTACAACCGTGCCGCGAACCATTTGGTCCGCGTGCTTGGGGTCGACGCCAAGGCGCATGTGAATCTCAACGGTTTCGTTGAATTTCGTGAATTTGATTTTCTGGGCGAGGCCAACGGCTTCAGTCACGGAGTACGTCCGTGCCTCCACTTGATTGGCTGCGGCCAAGTATTTTTTACCCTGTTTTTGAGCCATGTTTCGTTTTTTTCGAACGGATTACTACTTGAATACTTCAGATGACGATGAGCAAGAGCCTCATCAAAAAGAGGAAAACTTTGAGTGGTCCAAACGGCTTCCAGGCACGAACTGCGGCCTGTCTGCCTCCCAAACGAAGGAACCGACCTAACGAGTATAACAATTTGCAATCGGAATGCAAGTTTTGCTGCAGCGTGACTTTACCTATTTCTACGCCTTGCCCCCGCTCCCCTGTTACAAGACACTTTCGGAATCGCTTTGAAAGATCAATGAGACTGCGCCGTTAGAATTGATTTCTTTGACCTTACGGCAATTGTGATCGGTAAGACTTTGGCACTTGCAGGCCTTGTGGGCCTACTAGACGGCCAAAATCTAGACTACAGCGATAAGTGCTTTATCAAAAGCCCCGACATCCCGACCTTTGGCACTCGGATTGCACGATGTGTCTCATATGAAAACCACAGCCGCGTCGCCGGCATTTGAACTCTCTGAGGTAGACCAGAGCGAGATCCTGCTTGCCGAAGATGAGGCTGCTATCACCAAGACAAACGACCCACTGAGCCCGGTGGTCCAACATTTACAGCATCAACTCGCCAATGCCATACTGCTGTTTCTGGAATATAAGAAGTGTTCCTGGCAATCTGAAGGCATCGCTGCTCATTCTCTACGAGAGACTTTCGATACCTTTGCGGACCAGACGAAAAGCATTTTTGATCAACTGGGCAACAGGTTAAGAATGATTGGACAGGATCCTGACTTGATTCTCGATTCGCTGATCGAGGGTGCAGGTATCAAGCAGTCTGAAAACGGAATCCTCTTCCAGGATCTTTTGGCGTTAGCAGATGCAAACGCAATTACGATTATTCGAGAATTGCGAGACGCGATCGCTGACTTACGAAACAACGGAGACGACCCAGGCTCAATGGATCTACTAGTTTCGATCGTCCGTCAACACGAAGAGCATGAATGGTTTTTGCGGCAGATGTTAAAACAATGACCGCCGGCCGTCGTTCAGGATCGTCACTAGCGTTACTAACCATGCGCCTCAAGGACAGTGAGAGACTGATTGAGCATGAGAGCAATTGTTTGTTTAGCGATCTCCGCCGCTGCCGCCTTTGCGGCCATCGATTTGTCCCGGATGGGCGTAAGTGCATTGCCGGCAAGTGTGGCCCGTACCGTCCTCATTGAAGAGGTAGCAAAGCGGACAGGCCTAAAGCTGGAGGGCGGCGGGATTAAGCTGGTTCTCAATCGATCTGAGCCCGAAATCGGGGAAGAAGGCTATGCCCTCGAAGTATCGCCTCAAGGCGTTAGAATCGCGGCACGGACCGAACGCGGCTTGCTCTATGGTGTTGGCGCTCTAATCCGGCACCTCGACTGGGGTCACGGCAGACTCTCCATAGCCGGCCCCATCGCTGAGCGAAGTAGCCCCGCTTCAAACATACGCGGCCACCAACTCGGCTACCGTGCCGCCGCAAACAGTTGGGACGCCTGGACCGTCGCCCAATACGACCAATACATCCGCGACCTCGTCCTCTTCGGCGTCAACGCCATCGAAAACATCCCCTTCCAGGACGATCGCCTCGCCCCGCTCATGAAAATCTCCAGACGCGAAATGAACCGCGAGATCAGCCGCATCTGCAAAAAGTACAACATCGAATACTGGATCTGGCTCCCTGCCGACTTCGAACTAAAAGAACAAGACAAGCGCGCCGCCTTCCTCCAACACTTTGAAGAGATGGTCGCCGAAACACCACAGATCGACGGCATCTTCGTCCCCGGTGGCGACCCCGGCGACAACCCACCTGAATTAGTCATGCCCTTCCTCGCCGATCTAGCCGCCCGCACTCCAGCCAAGATCTGGCTCTCACTCCAGGGCTTCCGTCGCGAAAAAGAAGACTACGCCTACAAGTGGATTACCGACAACCGTCCCAAGTGGCTCGGCGGCCTCGTCTCTGGCCCCTCCAGCCCGCCACCTTCCCGCTCCAGAGAGCGCCTCCCCCGCGAATACGGCCTCCGTCTTTACCCTGACCTCACTCACAACAAGATCTGCCAATACCAGGTCCCAAACCTCGACCAGGCCATCGCCCTCACCCTCGGTCGCGAAGCCATCAACCCCCGCCCCGGCGAATTCTCTCGTATCCACAACCAATTCGTAGGCACCAGCAACGGCTTCATCAGTTACTCCGACGGCGTCCACGACGACGTCAACAAGATCGTCTTTAGCGCCCTAAGCTGGAACCCCAATCAAGACGCACGAAGCATCATGATTGACTACGCACGTTCATACTTCTCCAGCGAATACGCCGAAAATATTGCCGACGCGATCCTC
>JBKJUN010000451.1:0-10845 GCA_046590555.1 Bryobacter sp.
AGAGTGCGGATGGAAGCCTAGTCCTCTCGGCGGATCTTCGATCCTGCGTAAAGCCAAACCCAACAGCCAAGACTGAAGGGCGAAATGAAGCAGTCGTGTATGTCCGGCTCCTTCGCCTCGAAGTATTCAAATCGCACGAAACGCAACGCCCGTCAAGGCTGCCCTGACGGCGCGCAGACCCCGCGCGGCCTGGACCGCCGCCGCGTCCCGTGCAAAGGAGCATATATGGAGGCGAAGGAGCAAAAAAAGCCATACCAGCAGGGAGATTTTCGCTTGACAGGGGAAGCCGCCTCATGGAAGGCTGGCCCCGTCATCTACTACGCTACAAACTGCCTACTCACGAGCCAGACTGCCACTAAGCCAAATCCCTTGCCACTGGCCCGCCGCGCCACCTCTCCGGCTACCCGGAACGGCACGCATCACACGGAAGGCCACCGCATCGCCCGGCTTCAGCGTCTGCTGGATCTTCTTTACCTCGTCTACATTGCCAACAGGCATCCGATTGATTGACACGATCACATCCCGTTCCGCCACACCGATTTCCTCGGCAAAGCTGCCCGGTATAATCCGCGTCACCTGCACACCGCGTTTGTCTGTGATGCCCATCTTCTCGGCTTCCGCCTCAGGCACATTCGCGATCATGATCCCAAACTGAGCACTCGTTTGTCCTTGAGGCACAACGTCATCCGGACGCCGTCCACCACCCACAATCGGGTTATCGGCATAAAGCTGTGCACGATCTGCGATCGCTACATCAAACCTCATCTTCTTGCCCTGACGATCCACCTCAAGCCCTGCCTTTGAGCCCACCGGCAAATCGCTCACCTTGGCAATCAAATCATCGCCATTCTTAACAGGAGAACCATTCACACTCGTGATGATGTCTTCCGGCTTCAGGCCAGCCTTCTCAGAGGGCCCACCCGGCTGCACGCTAGAAATCGGCACTCCGCCATCAAGCTTAAACGCCTTCATCATCGTCGGGTCAACGGTCCGGTCAAACTGCACACCAATGCTGCCACGCGTCACCCGGCCTGCCGAGATCAACTGGTTGTAAACTTTCACCGCCATGTTGATCGGCAGCGCAAAACCAATGCCTTCATAGCCGCCAGTACGAGTCGCGATCATCGAGTTGACGCCAATCACCTCGCCGAGGGAATTCAGCAGCGGCCCGCCACTGTTACCAGGGTTGATAGCCGCATCGGTCTGAATAAATCGTTGAAACGCCTGCGCCCCGGCAAAGTCTCGACCTTTGGCACTAACGATACCCGCCGTCACAGTGGCTTCAAGGCCAAATGGCGAACCGATCGCCACAGCCCAGTCACCCACCTGCGTCGCATCGCTATTACCCACCTTCAGCGGTGTCAGCGAATGATCCGCACTGATCTTGATAACTGCCAGGTCAGTCTCCTTGTCGAAGCCAATCACCTTTGCTTTGTAGTCATTCGTATCGCCATGGATCTTTACCGTGATCTTGTCGGCTCCGTCCACCACGTGATAATTCGTGATGATATAGCCTTTGGGATCGACGATAAAGCCACTTCCGGTGCCCATCTTCTTTGGCTGCGGGCCCATGCCCATCCCACCCTGACCCTGAGGGCCATTTCGGAAAAAGCGTCGAAACAGATCCATCTGCCCGTCGTCTTCACCCTCTTCTTCTTCCAACTGGGGACGGCCGCGCTTCTGCGCCGTTACCGGCGTCTTGCCTTCATCCACCGTGTTGATGTGCACCACGGAATTCTCCGCGCGCTTGGCTAGCTTGGCAAACTCGTTCTGCATCTGCACCGGGCTGGCAACCACAAGTGGCGTCGCATCCGGCGCTACCTGTTCTCGTCCAGCCTTTACGCCCGTGGTCAGCAATGTGCCGATCAAAATACCGACGGACAAAGTGACTAGCAGCATGCTGAATCCCAGGAATCGCTGATCCCGTATTCTGCTCATGATATTCATTCTTGGTTCTCTCCTAATGACTACTTCTATCTACTACTATGCTCTCGATCCCCTCCCGGTTTCAATTCCGCGAGAAGAACTCCCAACAACACCAGCCCCGCACCCGCCCATCCACGTCCTGTTAACCGCTCCCCCAGCCAAAAAAAACTGGCTAGCCCGGCAAAAACCGGCTCCAAAGCAAAAATCAATGCCGCCCGCGTCGCCGTTGTATGCCGCTGACCCCAACTTTGTAGCATAAACGCTGCCACTGTCGCACCCAACACTGTGATTCCAAAGGCCCACCATAATCTTATCGTCCAATTTACAAAAAAACTTTCGAGCACCAGCCCAAAACTGCTCACCACCGCCACCATCGTCACCTGCAACCACACCAGCCATGCCAGTTCCCCATCCACCCCATACCGAGTCACCAGCACAATCTGAAACGCAAACAATACCGCAGCCGCCACCGTCATCAGGTCCCCCCGATTCACAGTCAAACTCGAAGGGTCGAAGCTCATCAATCCGATCCCCACGCTCGCCACCAGCACTGCGACTAATTCTCTCCATCCGGTTCTAAACCCATAGACGAGGGCACCGACAAAAGGTACCAGCGGAATGTACATCGAAGTCAAAAAACCCACATTCGACGCCGAAGTGAACTTCAGCCCCAATGTCTGCAAGATCATTCCAAACCCGAGAAACAACCCCGTCAACATCCCCCCGAGCAGAATCCTCCGGGACGGCCGCTTTCGAATCCAGAGCAGCAAAATCAACGACCCCATCCAGAACCGCAACGCAAGGTAAAGCACCGGGCTGATATCCACCAGCGCATCCTTCACCACCACAAATGTCGATCCCCAGATCATCGCCGCGACGGCGAGGGCAAGTTCCGCCTTAAGCCTCATGCGCCCCGCAACAACTGGCACAGTGCCAAATAAATCCGCCGCAAACCAATCTCTCGACCCTCCGGGTGATACCACTCGCCCTCGGTATGAGCTCCTCCTCCAGACCCGCCAGCCCCGATCGAAACCGCTTCAAGCCCCATCGATAGAGGGATATTGGCATCCGTCGACGCACAATCCAGCCGCGACTGGATCCCAAGATGCTCATCCACCGCCCGCATCGTCTCAAGCAAATGCGAATCCTTCGCCAGTTGCCCGCCCGGCCTCGACCCGATCTCCCGAATTTTCGCCGACATCCTCCCCGAACCCCGCATCGCAATCGCCCGTTCGTTCTCGCCCACCAGCGCCCGCTCCACACAATCAGTCAGCAACTCTGCCAATTCATCGAGCACCTCAGTACTCTCACTCCGTAAATCCAGCTTCGCCCGCGCACTCCCCGGAATCGAATTGATACTCGTCCCGCCGTCGATCAAACTGAAATTCGCCGTACTCCGCCCATAGCGTGTATGCAGAAATCCCGCCCGCCTTCCGTGGCAGTCCAGAAAATCAGCAATCGTCTTCGCCATCGCATGTACCGCATTCGGGTTCCCAGAATCGCTCCAGCTATGCCCGCCAGGACCCGAAAAAACAACCTCAAACCGGCGGCTCCCCAATGCCTGTGTTGTCAGATGTTCTACCCCCGGCCCATCCAAAACCAGAAACGCCGCAATCTGCTCAGCCAGCGCACTCTGCCGGCACAGATACCTCATCCCGCTCAAATTCCCCTCACCCTCTTCACCCACATTAGCCACCAGAATCAGCCCCAACTTCTGCCCACGCAAACCCCGCAGAGCGTGCTGCCGTGCAATAGCCAGCAGCCCCGCCAGGCCCGCCCCGTTGTCTGCCACCCCAGGCCCAAGAAAGCGCCCATCCGGCCCCAACCGAATGTCATCCACAGTCCTTGGCGCAAGCACTGTATCCAGATGCGCCGTCACCGCTATCCACGGCCCGCGCTCTTCTTCCGGCAGATAAGCAACCACATTGCCAGCCCTGTCCAGTTTCGCCACATAGCCCAGAGCCGTCAGTTGTGTCACCATCCACAACGCCCGCTTCTCCTCAAAGAAAGTAGGCGCTCCCACTCTGCACAACTCCAGATGCTTCTCATTCACCCAGCTCCGCTCGCGCCCAAACTGCCGCAGCGCCTCAGCGATTGGCGCTTCCTGTGAAAGTCCCCTTACTCCACTCCGCAAACGAAACATATAATCATATTCCCACGTATGATCTCTGCAATCGCTATCCTCGCCATGTCAACACTCACCGCTGAACACACCGTTTATGTCGGAACCCGCAACAAAGAAGGCATCTACCGCTTCGAGTTCGATCCTAAAACCGGCGCCATGCGCGACCTCAAACTCGCCGCAAAAACGGTAGACCCAACCTTCCTCGCCATCCACCCCACCAGGCCGCTCCTCTATTCGGTAGTTGCCCAACCTGAAGGCAAAATCAGCGCCTTCGCCGTCGAAGCCGCCGGCAACTTGCGCCTCCTCAATCAGGTCAGCAGCAAAGGCGCAGGCCCAGCCCACGTCCAGATCGACCGCACCGGCCAATGGGTAACAGCTTCCAACTACGGCAGCGGCAGCTTCGCCGTCTATCGAATCGAAGCCGACGGTAAACTCAGCGAAGCCACAGACTCGGTCCAACACGCCACAGGCGAACGAGCCCCCCACGCGCACTTCTCGATTTTCTCGCCAGACAACAAAACCATCTACGTCAATGACCTCGGCCTCGATCAGGTCAAGCGCTACGCCTTCGACAACATCACTGGCAAAATCAAAGAGCAGCCCCCCCTCCAAACTCCAAAAGGCGCAGGCCCCCGCCACCTGGTCTTAGGCAAAAAGCGCATTTACGTCCTGAACGAACTCGCCTCCTCGGTTAGCGTCTTCGAAAACGACAAGCTCCTCGAAACCGTCAGCGCCCTCCCCATCGGCTTCACCGGCAAGTCTTCCGCTGCGGAAATCGTCACTGACAAGAACGAGAAATTCATCTACAGCTCCAACCGTGGTGCCGACACTATCGCCATCTTCAAGACAGGAAAAACCCTCACCAAAATCGCCGACCAAAAGGTCGGAAAAATCCCCCGCGGATTCGTAATCTCCCCCGACGGCAGATTCATGCTCGTCGCGAGCCAGGACGACAACATGATCCAGGTCTATTCGATCAGCTCTAAAACCGGCATCCTGACGGCAACAGGCAAGCCCCTCGAAGCCCCCTTCCCGATCTGCCTCCGCTTTGCCAAAAAATAGAGTAGTGCTGCCACTGCAAGAATGGAAGTAATATGAACCTGACTAACGCAACCGCACTCATTACCGGCGGCTCCTCCGGCATCGGCTACGCCATAGCCAAGACCTTGGCCGAAAGTGGCGCAAAGGTAGCCATCACCGGCCGCCACCGCTCCCGCCTCACCGACGCAGAACAAGCCCTCGGCGTCTACGCCATCAACGCTGACGTCTCAAAGGAAGAAGACGTCAAGCGCACTTTCGAAGAAGTCCTCACCACCTTCGGCCATCTCGATATCCTGATTAACAACGCCGGCATCGGCGTCTTCCACGAACTCGTCGATCAGGACATCCAAAGCTTCGAAGCCGTAATGGCTACCAACGTCACCGGCGCAATGCTGATGGGCCGCGAAGCTGCCAAACACTTTGCCACCCGCAACTCAGGCAACATCATCAACATCGCCTCCACCGCAGCACTCCGTGGAGCCCCCAAAGGCACCGCCTACTACGCCAGCAAATTCGCCCTCCGAGGCATGACCGAATGCTGGCGCGCAGAACTCCGCAAACACAACGTAAGAGTGATGCTCGTCAATCCAAGCGAAGTCGTAACCAACTTCTTTGAAACCGCCGGCGTCCCGCAAGTCGCCAACGAATCGAAGCTAAGAGGCGAAGAAATCGCGCACGCCGTAAAGTCAATCCTCGAGATGGACAACCGCGGCTTCACCACCGAGATCACCGTCTTCGCCACCAACCCTCACGACTGAACGACGTAATCCCAACCGAAGCCGGGCTTCTCAAGCGGTCGCATATAGATCCCTTCAGGGCCACGGCTGATCGCATAGTTCTCTTCAAAAATCTGATAGACCTCTTTCGGTCCACCAGGAGCTGGCAGAAACAATTCTGCCCAGGGTGCATTCGTGGTCGCAAGGATATAGTGACTCGACCCATTGAGGCCCCCGCCATGAGGAATCACGGAGATGTCATAAGCCGATGCCATCGCCCCAATGCGCCTCATCTCAGTCAATCCACCACACCAGTTCATATCCGGCTGCCAGATCTCGGCGCTCTGATTCTCCAGCAAATGCCGGAATCCATACCGCCCATACTCATGTTCACCGGTAGCAATGCGCGTTGACTTGACCTGCGCCTTCAGCCGTCCAAATCCTGCATAGTCATGAGGCTGCAAAACCTCTTCCATCCAGTAAATCCGGTATGGTGCCATCATCTCCGCCATCTCAACCGTATAACGCTCTGTCCAGGCCATCCAGCAATCCAGCATCACCTCACCATCGGCCCCAACAGCCTTGCGAGCACGCTTCACCAACTCAAGATTCTTCCGCATCCCCTCGCGTCCATCCGCCGGCCCATGCGGAATCGCCAGCTTCAACTTCGTATACCCAAACTCCACATGCTGCTCAATATCATTGCCGGTGCAGTAGGCAGGAATTCGGTCCTTGGTTTCACCACCCAGCAGCTTGTAAACGGGCACATTCAGAGCCTTCCCAACGATGTCCCACAGCGCAAGATCGACGCCGCTGATCGCGTTCATCGTCATCCCCATCCGGCCATAATGCATTGTCGAGCGCCAGCAGATATCCCAATTCCGTTCGATATCAAATGGGTCACGACCCATCAGTAACTTCGCAAGATGATCGACAACAACAGTTCCGCCACCAGGCCCCCCACCGCCATATCCAGTGATCCCCTTATCGGTAGTGATCTCAACCGTGAAGCTGGGAACTTTCCCCGGATCGGCAAAGAACAGCGCACGCCGCGCCTTGAATTCCGGATAGATCGACATCGGGTTAGCCACTTCCACCTTGTCCACCGACCATGATCCGGCAGCGGGAGTAAAGGCCGGATAAGGCTTTCGAGGCTTCACCTCCACCAGTCGAATCCCGGTAATCTTCAACTTCGACTTCTCTTGTGCCCAACCTAAGGCCGGCAGCGCAACTGCTTTTAATAGATCTCTTCGACGCATTGTCATAAAAGTATATTCCTTGCTGCGGCAGACAAAGGCTCAAGCATCGGCTTGCTGCTCTGCGCCGCTGGTTTGCTGGTCAATAATACGAAACCCGCCTTCTGCTGTGGATGCGCCCAGCACAACGTCCCCACTGAGCCTGAATGTCCAAAGGTGCCACGCTTTGCGTCCGTACCCCAACCAATGCCCCATTCCTTGTTCAGTCCAGCGTTCTGATCGGTAATCATAAGGCGGGCCGTCTCCGATTTCACGACACGATCATCAGGTGCCGCGAAATAGGTTAAGAGCTTGAGAACATCTTCAGCCGAAGCGAAGGCCCCGCCCCACGGCGCACCCAGCTTGCGCCAATAAGCGCTATTCCAATCCCAGTCGCTTCCGTCCTGCCCCTGGCTCTTCACTGTCTCCTCCAGTTTCCTCGACCCAAGCCCAAGCGAAGTCTGCTTCATTCCCAGCGGGCGAAACACATTCGCTTCAAGATATGCAGGAAGCTTCTGCTTTGTAACGCGCTCAACAATCGAGGCGGCCAGCAAAATCCCCATACTCTGATAACTCTGCTTCGTCCCGGGCGCAAACAGCAACGGCACCCGGCAAGCCCCGGTGATAAACCCCTCAAGCCTCGCATGGCGCTTCCGCAGCGCATCATTATCGGGAAGCATATCCGGTAATCCCGAGGTATGCGTCAGCAGATGACGCACTAACACCCGGCTATCGCCAAATTCCGGAATAAACTTCTGCACCGCGTCTGTTAGCTGCACCTGCTTCTTGTCCACCAACTGCATCACAGCCGTAGCAGTCATCGGCTTCGTAATTGAGGCCAGCAAAAAAATGCTGTTCCGTTTGGCCAGCCCGTAGGTAAAGACCTGCCGCTCCCGCCCGCGCTCAAAAACGAGCACAGCCGAGTCCACCTCGTTCGCCTTGGCCAACCGCTCAAACTGAGCTTGCAGATCTTCCGCTCGCATCATCGCGAGAAAGCTTCGCCTTCGCATATTCAATAGTGGGTCCTGACAAGGGATACTGACAGAGAGCAACATAATATGCAACTGTCCGCAGTAATTACTGCTGCTGCACCGAAGCAGCGCCACCTCCTCCATCAAACCTTGGCCAAGGCCGATGCCCAACTCGAAACCGTCGCCCAGTTTGCAATGAATCTTTTGATGCCAGAAGGCAGAGAGCCTTTGGTCGACAGGGTGGCAATCATTATCCCCAAGGGCGACACCGGCCTCTTTGAGCGTTTGCAAAACATCACGCTCATTGAGCAGGACGAACCCACGGGCTACATCCAGGCCCTCTACAAGGCACGCGATTTCGTTGGCAACTCCCCCTTCCTCCACCTCGTCGGCGACCATTTCTATATGGCCAACGAAGGCCCGCCCTGGACACTCGTAGAATCGCTCATCGAGACCTTCAAGCGAGAACAAAGCACCATCTCTGCGGTTCAACCCACACGCGAGTCATTGCTACCCTTCTTCGGCGCCGTCGGCGGAACTCCCCGCCATAGTCCCAACTCACAGCCTCTCTATCTAGTCGACACAGTCATCGAGAAGCCAACCCCGACAGAAGCTGAACAACGCCTCATCGTCTCAGGTCTCCGCGCAGGCCACTACCTCTGCTTCTTCGGCATGCACATCTTCACCCCATCGCTGATGCAACTGCTCGATGAAAACCCGGCCACGCTACCAACACTCTCAGCAGCATTGCAAATCCTGGCCCAGCGAGAGCCCGTCCTTGCAACCATCCTCCCAGGCACCCGCTTCGATTTAGGCGCACGCTACGGTATCCTCCAGGCTCAACTTGCACTCGCACTCAATGGCCCAGACCGCGAAGAGATCCTCGCCCTCATCCTGGAGTTGATGGCACGATGACACTGATCGAGATTCTGACTTCTGCCGAGCTTCGCGACACGCCATTTGAAGCTTGGACCACCGGCAAATCCCTCGAAGAATTAGAAGCAGCCGCAGCCGGGCTCGAAGTCTTTCGCGCCAATACGACCAACCTTTACCAGAAAGTGCGGGCGCTTCTTTTCTTGAGCAGCCTGCACCAATTCCACTTGGTCCCCCTCGCCACAGGCTCCACTCTCCTGCCTTACTCCGCCGTTGAACATATCCGCAGCAGACACTTCGAGCGCGGCATCAGCGAAGTTCTGGCGGCAAGCGCTTCCGGCGGCAACAGCCCCGCCCTGTCAAGCGCACTCGCCGCTGCCTACCGTGGTCTCGCCTTCCAGACCCTCGCCGAACAAGTACGCCGTAGCGTGCGCTCCTTCCCCGGTAACCAATGGATGTTCCGCACCGGCCACCACAGCGACTACCCGATCCGCCTTCACCCTGACCTCCTGCAGTCCCAGCCCTACCCTGTCCTGCACGAACAAACCCCCGTTCGTATGGACTTGAGCCACAGTGCCTGGAGCGACATCTTCTTCCTCGCGATGGATTACCCCGAAGGTGCCCGTGTCATCAACATCTCGGTCGATCTCGCCAATCGCGGCAGCAATCAAAAACCCCGACCCCCGGTAGAAGCCTTCGTTCGCGTAATCGACGAACCCGTATTGCGATTGGCCAGCGTCGACCTCGAAGCTCGCGTCGACATCACATCAATGGATGAAGTTTTCGATTTCGCCGCCGACTACCTGGGTCTCCTCAAGGCAGCAGTGATCGCCAGCGGCCTCATCCCATCGGGCTTTGAAGGAAGCCAGCAACCGCTGGCCGAAGTCCTCTACAAGTTGACAGGCAGCCGCAACCGAGGCATCGAAGTCGTAAGTCAGGTCAACGACATCCCCAAAGGCAGCCGTCTCGCCGTCTCCACCAACCTCCTCGCCTCGCTCATCGCTGTACTCATGCGAGCCACGAGACAAATTCAGAATCTCACCGGCCCTCTCAGCGAAACAGACCGCCGTCAGGTCGCTGCTCGCGCCATCCTCGGCGAGTGGCTCGGAGGCTCCGGCGGCGGCTGGCAGGATTCAGGCGGCGTCTGGCCGGGCATCAAATTGATCGAAGGCGTACTTGAGTCTGCCCCAAGCCTGAGCCGTGGTCAACTCCTTCCCAAACATACTCTCCTGGTCGCCCCCGATGCACAACTCAAACTCGAACAATCGCTAGTAGTCGTCCACGGCGGCATGAGCCAGGACGTCGGGCCCATCCTCGAAATGTGCACCGAGCGCTACCTTCTGCGAAGCGGCAAAGAATGGACTGGCCGCCAGCAGGCCGTCTCGATCTTCGACGAAATGCTCGAAGCCCTCAAGGCCGGCGACATCAAGCAGGTAGCAGAACTAACTCAACGCAACTACGACGGCCCAATTCAAACCATCATCCCGTGGGCCGCCAACGCCTACACTGAAGCTTTGATAGAAGCCTGCCGCACTCGCTTCAAGCAGCAGTTCTGGGGTTTCTGGATGCTTGGCGGCATGAGTGGTGGCGGCATGGGCTTCGTCTTCGATCCTGCCATCCGCGACCAGGCCGCAGAAGAAATGGTGCAAATCCTTGCCAGCGTGAAAAAGCGCTTCGAACATTCAGTCCCCTTCGCCATCACTCCGGTAGTCTACGATTTCGCGATCAACAGCAAGGGCACTACCGCCGAACTGAAGCAAAATACCAACGCCCTGCTAAGTCGCAAATACCATCTCTTCACCGTCCCGGCTCTCTTGCGTGTTCCAGCCTCAGAGCTCACCGATGAACGGCGATCCGAACTGGGCCGTGTAGCCGAAAACTATCCAGACCTTACCGGCGCACTTTTTGAACGCCTCTTCCCTCAGCAACAAAACACGGCGCAGCAAAGCAACGAGCTT
>JBKJUN010000636.1:0-6930 GCA_046590555.1 Bryobacter sp.
GATTGCGCAGAAGTTAGGCGTCGTCTAACTGTTTCCAGAAGAACAAAGCCCCCATGCTCGCGCATGGGGGTCTTTGTTTGGGTGCGGACCCTATATATTTGGGGAAATATATAGGGGGGGTTGGGAGCTTTTGGAAATCTTTATCGTTCCGCTCGCTCAACCTTAATCAGTTTAACACGGGGATTTCAAAATTTGCAACAAAGGCAGATCTTTTTTCTGGCATCGACCAATTGGTCCCCAGCCCTTTACCCGTAAAGGTATTCGCCAGCGTATAGCCAGCCATCGCATGCGAGGTGGGCGTAAGCGGCGGATAGTAGGTGGATTCGTGGCGGCAGATCTGGTCTGAACTCACAATTGGACGCGTTTCAATCGAAGCCAATTCACCGGCAGTCAGCTTGGCACGAACCGTGTGCATGTTGTCGTCAGCAAAGGTCAGGCTGATCGGCCGAACTTCCACCGACACCACTTCGGCAAACAGATCGCCACCCATCCGCTTGGCGAACTTCACTAACGCTGCACGTTGGATAGCGGTAGCTTTCTGATCCACAATCAATACGCTCTTGGTCGGATTCACCGGGTTCGCAATATCACCCAGCGTCGTCGTCGCACGAATCACGCCAACAACGCCGAGGCCTTTCAACGAAACACCATCGATCGACCCTTCGTCAATCTTCCATCCCATCACAGCCAGATCGCCAACAAGGTTGATTTCAGAATTCGCATAGCATGCGCCCGTATAGACGTCGGCATTGCGAGCTTCAACGTAGGAGCCAGAGATTTTCGCCGTCGGCAGAGTGGCAGCCGAGGCGATGGAAAGAGTAAGAGCTAAGCCAAAAAGTGTTTTCATCGATTCAATCCTCAATCTAAGTTTACAACGGCTGGTAACATTGGCGCGTCTCGTTGCAATCGTACTCATCGACAGCCTTCGAGTCAGGCCCGAGGCATTTCTGCGTATTGTGGCACCAGAAGAGGCGGTCATTCGAGTGCGGAACGGTCGGATCCCATTCCGCCTCGATAAACATTCCCTTCCAGCGAAGCTTGGCGCAACGGTCGTCATCGCGATCGAGACGAACGATTCCGGGTAGCTCCATCGGTTTGACTCCTTAAGCCTGGATCCCGGCAGCCTGAAGCAGTGCACGCTTTACGGCAACACGGGCAAGCTGGATCTTGTAAGCGTTCTGGCTCAGCGGCTTGGCGCCCTGCACCGCAGCATCGCCTACTGCCATTGCTAGATCAGCCGTAATCGTCTTGCCAATCAAAGCCTTCTCGGCCCCGGCAGCATGATAAGGCGTAGGCCCAACATGCCCCAGCACGATGTTGGCGGCAGACACAGTGTTGCCCTTCATCGTCAGGTTCACACTGGCAGTAACGAGCGGCCAATCGAGCGCATCCTTCTGACGAACTTCGTAAGTAGCGTTCTTGCCACCAGCCGGAATCGTGATCTCCGTAAGGATTTCATTGGGCAGCAGTGCGATCTCGCGGGCATCGCTCGACTGCGGCGCAACAAAGAATTTCGCGGCGTCGACTTCTCGACTGCCAGAAGCACTCACAAGCTTCACCTTGGCACCCAAAGCAACCAACGCAGGCCCAAGACTCGAAGCGCTCACAAAGTGGGCAGCGCCTTGCGAGAAGATCGCGTGATACTTGTTTTCGCCTTCTGCAACCAGGCTCTTGCCATCTTTCTGTCCAAGCACGCCATGACCAAGCCGGAAGTACCAGCAGCGCGGACGCTGGCAAAGGTCGCCACCAACAGTTCCCATGTTGCGAATCTGCGGGCTAGTCACACCCATCGCAGCCTGACCCAGGCTCGGGAACATCTGACGAACCATGGCGTTGCTCGCGAGTTCATCAAACGTAACCGTCGCACCAATACGAAGGCCGCCCCCAGACTTTGAGATGCCGCCCAACTCCTTGATGTTCTTGATATTCACCAGGCGGGCCGGGCTCATCACGTAATCCTTCATCAGGCTGAGAATATCCGTGCCACCAGCAAGGACAACAGCCTCAGACCACGAAGACCCCAGCGCTGCTGTTGCTTCCTTCAAAGTTGTAGCGTTGACATAAGAAAACTGATTCATTAGGCGCGGCTCCTTTCCATGTTCTTTCCGTAGAGCGCAGTAAGAACGTGATCCGGACTGAGCGGAACACGCGAAACTCGAACACCAATCGCATTGGCAACGGCATTGGAAATCGCAGCAATTGTCGAGATCGCCGAAGGTTCTCCAAGGCCAATCACGCCACGCTTGTCGTTATCCGGATGCACATCCATATGAACCACAATCTCGCCGATATCCTTGATACCCGCCAGCTTGTAGAACTCCATGTCAGCGTTCAGGACACGGCCAAGAGTCGCATCCATCACGCGCTCTTCCATCAGCGCTCCGCAGATGTTCATGATGATGCCGCCGTAGACCTGGCTTTCAGCCGTCTTCGGATTGATAACCAAACCGCAATCGGCCACTGCCACCATCTTGTTCATCTTCACAATGCCTGTCTCGGTATCGACACTGACATCGGCAATCTGTACGCCACCAGCACCCTGGGTGTTCAAGCCCATCGGATTCTTCGGGTCGTTCTTGCCGGTTGCTGAGATCGAGCTGACGCCCAACTTCTGACAGGCAGCCTTCCAGGTCATGGACTTGCCCGGGTCGCCCTTCACTTGAATCTTGCCGCCAACAGCTTCGAGATTCGCCGGGTCTGCATTGAGCGCGGGCGCCACCTTGACAAACAACTCTTCAAGAGCGTTTACCGAAGCCTTGCGAGTAGAGGACGAAACACCGCCAACCGTGGTCGAGCCACCCGAAGGGCCGCTAACCGGGTAAGAATTATCGCCGATCTTCACCTTGATATCGGCCACAGTAAGGCCAAGCGATTCAGCCGCTACCATTGCCACTACCGTACGTGTACCGACGCCCAGATCCTGAGTTCCCTGCTCCAGTTCTACACTGCCATCGGGATTGATCTTGATGCGGCATTCGCTTGGATGACCAGCGCCACCCCAGGTCGACATGGCGATCCCAAGCCCACGCTTGATGTGGCCCTTGCCACTGTCGCCACGCTGATGCCAGAGCTTTTTCCAGTCAGCCATTTCCTGAGCCTTGCGGATCTGGCGCTCATAGAGCGGAGCCCTAGCCGTAAAGCCAATATTCTTAATCAGAACTTCAGCCGGATCCATCTGGATCTTGGCTGCAAAGTCTTCGAGTGCCGAGAAGGTCAGGAAGCAGGCTTGTTGGTGGTTCGGAGCACGCCAGGCGCGCGCGCCACCGGCATTAATGGAAATCGCAGCATGGTTCAACCGGCGATTTGGAATCCCCGTGAAGATGTAAGGAATCGGAGGCATACCGCCACCGGTGAATCCACCCGTAGCCCAGCTTTCGCTCTGCCACGCAGTGATCGTGCCATCTTTCTTGCCTGCCACCTTGATATTTGCGTAAGCCGAAGGACGAACCCCGGCAATGGTTAATTCAGTAGCACGATCCAAAAACAGCTTAACGGCCTTGCCACCGGAATCCTTGGACAAATTGGCGCATTCCGCACCCCAGATGTCAGAAGGGAACTTCGAGCCGAAACCGCCGCCCATGTAATCCATGGACACGTGAATTTGCGAAGCAGGGATCTTCAGTTGCTGTGCAAGATCGCCAGCCACGGTCGAGACGGCCTGCGACGAGGGCCAATACTCCATCTTGTCGCCCTTCCACTCAATCACCTGGCCGTGTGGCTCAAGGCAAGAATGGGTAAGGACAGGGATCGCGTAATACCCTTCAGTCACAGCGTCGGCGGCTTTGATAGCCTCATCAACGTCGCCAGTAGTCTGCTCGCCTGCGGGCTTGGCACGTGTACCAGCCTTGGCTTTTTTCTCTTCAGTCACAAAGTGCGGCAGAACGTTGTACTCAACCTTGATCGCGCGCGCAGCATCGCGAGCCCGAGGTTCGGTATCAGCCGCCACCCAGGCCAGTTCAGCGCCAGCCCATTGAATTTCGGTTCCAGCCGGAGCCGTAACGCGGATCGCCGTCACTCCGGGCATCTTCTTGGCGTCACTGGCGTCGATACTCTTGATCGTGCAATGCGCATGAGGAGAGGTCAGAATGATCCCGTAAACCATGCCTGGGCGATTGACGTCGCTCGGGTACTTGGCGCGGCCACTGGACTTGGCAAAACCGTCTAGACGGCTATGAGGCTTGCCAATTACCTTGCGTTGATCCATCGGGGGCCATGAATAATTAGGCATTGGTGGCTCCTTTAACTGACTTGCCGCTGCGAAGCGCCTGCGCGGCTTCGAGCACAGCTTTGCGAATTCCTACATAGGTACCGCAACGGCAAAGATTGCCGCCGAGACCTTCCTTCACCTGTTCATAGGTCGGGTTGGGATTCTTGTCGAGAAAACCCTTCGAGGCCATCACAAAACCAGGCGTGCAATAACCGCACTGCTGGGCATCGTTGTTCACAAAGGCAGGAACGATCGGATGCACCTTGCCATTGGCTGTAAGACTCTCGATGGTCTGAATCTGTTTGCCCTGGGCATCGATAGCAAGAATCGTGCAGCCGTACTGAACCTTGTTGTCGACGATCATTGTGCAGGCACCACAGGTACCGCGATCACAGACGCGCTTGGCACCGGTATGGTCCAGTTTGTTACGGAGCGTATCGAGAAGGGTTTCCCGTGGCTCCACGTTCAGCTTCATCGGCTTGCCGTTCACAGTAAGCGTGATCGGTACAGCAGCCGGCCCCATGGCCGAAACATTCGATTGAGCTTGTGCTTCTTCGGTGGTGGCGAGGATGCCAACAGCGCCGGCACCAGTGCCGACACCCTGCATAAAGCCTCGTCTTGAAAATGGTGTTTTAGTCTTGGAATCGTTAGAGTTCAAGGCGCACTTTTCCTTTCTGGGGGACAGTGAGTCACCGTGAATATATCATGTTGCGTCCACCGATTCAGCAGAGCTTACTCCGATTCTGCAAAACTGGTTCAAGTAACAATGAAAATCGCAGACTACGGAATCGACAAGCCCGAACGAGTCAGAGCACTTGCCATGGTGGGCCTCGTTATGATTGGCACCGGACTCGCTCAATTTATTGCTCTACAGGGAAGTGTAGAAATTTGGCCCGAACTGATTCTCTCCATTTGTCTATGGATCGGAGTCCTTCTCCTGATTGTGGGTGGCGTGATGTTGTGGTCCAGCATGTCGGGCAAGTTCGGGCTAGCTTGGAAGATGCTCGAGGACATGAAGTGGCGCGGCAGTGAAAAGGTTCTCGACGTGGGTTGCGGACGCGGGTTGCTCACCATAATGGCCGCAAGAAAAGCACCTTTTGGAGAAATCATCGGTATCGACATCTGGAGCCAGGAAGAGCTCAGCGAAAACACGAAAGAGGCCGCAACTGAAAATGCTGAAACCGAACGAGTCCTCGACCATGTCCGCTTTGAAGACGGTGACGCAACCGATCTGAGGTACGGCCCAAGTTGCTTCGATAAAATCGTGTCCGGCTTCTGTCTTCATGCAATTGGTTCCCGTAAAGAACGCAACAAAGCCGTAGTGAACCTGATCAAGCTTTTGAGGCCTGGTGGCGAAATCGCTGTCCTCGATATTCTTCACACACGCGAGTACAAAATCATTTTTGAACAACAAGGGCTTAAGAACATTCGGCGCTCACCTATGAAGTTCCTTTACTTCCTCCCAACTCGATATGTAATTGGAGAGAAAAATTGACCAATTCCGCTGAGTGGAAACGGCTCGAACAGGAAAAAACCAGAAAGCAGCATTGGCGCCGGTGGGGGGCTTACCTTAGCGAACGACAATGGGGCACAGTACGAGAGGATTATTCCGAATACGGTGCAGCGTGGGATTACTTCCCCTTCGAGAAGGCTCATCTCAGGGCCTACCGTTGGGGTGAAGACGGATTGATGGGAATCTGCGACAACCACTGTCGCCTCTGTTTCTCTGTCGGCCTTTGGAATGGGAAGGATCCCATTCTCAAAGAGCGCCTCTACGGCTTGGCAGGCCCACTTGGTAACCATGGCGAAGACGTCAAGGAACTCTATTACTATCTCGATGCAACGCCCACCGCATCCTATCTGAAAGGCCTTTACAAGTACCCACAACGCGAGTTTCCTTATGGTCTACTTCGAGACAAAGGCAGACTGCCAAAGAATGTTCCTGAGTTCGAATTACATGACACTGGGATCTTCGATGACAATCGCTACTTTGATGTCTTCGTCGAATACGCAAAGGCAGGCCCAAGCGACATACTCATTCGTGTGACTGCCGAGAACCGAGGCCCTGAGGCCGCGCCGGTTCATCTACTCGGGCAATTGTACTTCCGCAACCTCTGGTCGTTCGGGCGAGCCCCCAAGCCCTCTATGCGGGCCGACGGCAATGCTAAAGTGCTTGTCCACCACCCATCCTTGGGCAACTATGAATTCCTGGCTGAGGACCCCTCCGAGCTCCTCTTCACTGAGAATGAGACCAACACGGTCGAACTCTATAATTTTGCTCCTGGCTTTGGATACTTCAAGGATGGATTCGGAGATTACCTCATCGAAGGCAAGCGGAGTTCAGTGAATCCTGCGGGCCAGGGCACCAAGGCAGCCGCACTCTTCAAGGGTATGGTTCCGGCTGGTGGCAAGCTCGTCGCCCACATGCGATTGCGCGAGCAGGATATGGAACGCACTGAGGCTCCGGGCATTGAAGAGGTCTTCACTTCCAGAATCGAGGAAGCCGACGATTTCTATCGCTGTGTCCTGGCCCGTGGAGGCACCAAAAACTCGGATGACGCACAGCGAATTCAGCGACAGGCCGCAGCAGGCTTGATCTGGTCGAAACAGTATTTCAATTTTTCCGTAGAGGATTGGCTGCAAGGTGACCCCGGACAGCCCGATCCACCCGAAGGTCGCAAGCACGGACGTAACTCCGAATGGAAGCACTTGTTCAACGAGGA
>JBKJUN010000923.1:0-2723 GCA_046590555.1 Bryobacter sp.
GAAACACGGCCGAATTGTCTCGACAGCCAGGAGACTATGTAGGAGCGCGAATGCCAGGTTGTGTGGTACCACTCTGGAACCAATCCCTTCAGCTTTCTTGATGTCCTATGCAGAATTCCGGTTGCATCAAGAGCCAACCGCTCTTCGCTGCTGAGACTCCGCGCGGCATTTTTGCCGTGGACTGTGATGATCAGGAGGCCACCTGGCTTCAAAATCCGTCCTAGCTCATCCAGCCAGGCATCTTGCATGGACTCGTTCAAATGTGTGAACACAGAAAAACAGTAAATCGCATCGAAGTGCCCCGAATTGTAGGGAAGCGGAGGAAGGGCATTGTTCACCAAGAAGTCGCCCGCTTTCAAGTGTTCTTGGCACCATTGAATTGCTTCTCCATCCACATCGCAGCCGTAGAAGCTGGCCTTGGGGTGGTCACGCATAAGCCAATAATGGTCCGCCCACACCCACATCCGAAGTCGAGAATCCTCAGACCGCTGTTCAGTGCAACACTATTTTCTGAGCAGCGCGACTCGATAATCCGTGCGCATCCTTGGCCGATTTCAGAGAACAGCTTCTCCGACGTTGACTCACTTACACGGAATCGAAGTAGAGCAGGCGGTAAATCGCCACCTTGCCCGACCCAATCTGCCCAAACTAATCTCGCTCGCACTGAAAAGCGATAAAGAAAATGGTAGCTAGTGCGTGCAAGTTTATACATATCCAAGAGGTTAACTAACTATTACGATCGGACGTCTCAGCCATCGTCGCCCTAACTCCCGCAAGCCGACGAACTGCGGAGGGTGTCATCATTCCATGTACGACTTTGAGGCTTGCCGAGACGGGCGATTCCGAAAACTCCGAAGTCGTGATCTGCCAATTAGCAGGAATAGGCGGTGACGTACCCAAAAGATCTTCTATGGATGAAAAGATCCACCGTCGCACCAGATACCGGGCCATAGCAGCATCCGGCTTCGGGCCCCGAATCAGAAAATGATCCTCGCCATAGACAATCAGGCCAAGCGGAGCAGTCGAACGTTTCACTTGCAAAAGTATTTCGCATATTTTCGAGATCTTGTTTGATTGAACTGGGGAGTGGCCGGGCAAAGTAATGGAATCCCCAGCATCGTACGACTGAATCATTGCCAATTCGTCGGACAAGCTCAATTTGGATTAGCTAGTTTTATTGATTAAGTGCGCCCGCCACAAGATTTCAAAGACCAGGCACGGAGGATCTTCGAATCAGTCGAAAAGCAATTTCCATTCCTCAAAGCCAGTTGGTTGGAGGATCCAGTGCCCGAGGTCGAATTGGAGATCAAGTTCGATCTCCAGCCAGGACTCGTATTCGCTGTAGTTGCCACCCTGCAGCGTGATGAGTTGTGTTTGTCAGTTGGAGATAGTTTTTTCGGCGAATGGTTCCCGTGTTCCGATGCCAAAGTAGTAGGCGACTTCCTGTCATGCTTTGAAGGTGTGCTTTCAGGTCAGTTGAGGCTGATCGAATTCGCCCGAGATGGCAGTACATTCGAAGCGCAGCTTCAAGATCACGCAACGGGGCATTGGAAGAAGGTTGCGACGTGGATGAAGTTGAGGTGGCCGTCTATCCGCAAACCCACCGTGAGGGCGCTACGAAACCGCCCGATGGAGAGAAGCAACGGAGGATTGGATAAGGGCCTGATAGCGGACCTTAGGGACACACAGGTGTCAGACGGAGGCACAACTTACGCCCAAGCATGCGATGCAATTCAACGCCAGGCAAGGACGAACGACCTGCCTTTGCTTCGGGCTCTTTTGTTGGACGAATCTGCACTCGTTCGCGAAGCAGCCGCCTGGCCGATCGGGGACCTGGAAGGGTTGACAGCTCTCCGTGATTTGCTCCTCGCATATCAGCGCGGTCTCGACGAAGGTCATGACAACGATGGCTTTACTGCGTTGCTCCTCGACCTCATCACAGGGGATCCACCTGCAGCCAAGCAACATTTGCAGGCCTTGGAACGCGACCCGGATCATCAGATCTGTGAGAATTCACTTTGGCTTCTGACCCACTGCAAGGATGTGGGAGACAGCTAACTAACGCAAAACGGCAAAAGCTCACTTTAAAGGTCTTCGCGCTTTAAACCCGTTAGTTTCGCGATTCGGGCCAGCATCCTAGGCCCGATCTCGTCTTGCTCGTGAAAGGCGAACTCGTAGTCCGGGTGCTTCGGATGCACCAGCAATCGGTGAGAACCCTTCTGGCGCTTCACCTGCCAACCGGCTCGTTCCAGTGCTGCCAGGACGCGACGCGCCTTACTGGCTGGCCAGTTGCTCATCGGATATCGAGAAGGAAACCGCTAGTGCGGAGGACGGCATTTCTCCATGAGCAATCCGGTCTGCAATCACTTCGATGGCTAGCCGTTCGGTATTGCTGATGGCCTTTTCGCGCGTTTGGCCGTAACACATCACCCCGGGCAATTCGAGCGCTTCGGCAATCCAGCGGCCATCGTCCTCGCGATCCAGCTCAATGGTCAAATTCACCTCTCCATGATAACGTGATGAACATTTGAATACCTCATTGCTCCCGCTACATGGAAAAGGGCAGAGTGTTGGTATTCTCCCAGCAAGATTTTGAAGCCTTGCCCAAAGCGAAGTTGAAATCAAAGAGGAAAGGATGGTTGGTAGCGCCAAGGGGAATCGAACCCCTGCTTAAGCCTTGAGAGGGCTCCGTCCTAACCGCTAGACGATGGCGCCACACATTG
>JBKJUN010000950.1:0-13337 GCA_046590555.1 Bryobacter sp.
GCGGCCTGGCGACCGTCCGGGGCAGGTGGAATTGGCTTATTTACGGGTGCTGGCGCGGCGGCCGAATGCGCGGGAGCTTCAGCTTGGTGTGAAGTTTTTAGCAGGGCAGCCGGCGGATGCGTTTGCGCATGTGCTTTTGAATTTGAATGAGTTTGTGTATATCCAATGAGCAGGGGATTTGAGTCGCGGCGTGAGATGTTGTTTTCGGCCTTGGGCGGATATGGGGGCGTTGCGCTTTCGTCGATGCTGGCGGAGGGGGCTGCTGTGAATGCTCGTGCCAAGAGTGTAATCTCGCTGTTTATGAGCGGCGGAGTGAGCCATATCGACACCTTCGACCCGAAGCCGGCGCTGAAGAAATATGCGGGGCAACCGCTTACGGGGCGGGGGGAAGTAGTGGTGAGGCAGGGGCATCCGGGGCCGTTGATGCCTTCGCCGTTTGAGTTTCACCGGCATGGGCAGAGCGGGCTTGAGGTGTCGGAGTTGTTTCCGAAGATGGGGTCTCATGCGGATGAGTTTACGTTGTTGCGGTCTGTGTATTCGAAATCGAACGACCATGTGCAAGCGCACTTTGCGATCTCGACGGGGATGATCCGGATGGGGTTTCCGAGCCTGGGTTCGTGGGTGAGTTATGGGCTGGGGACTGAGAACAAGAATCTGCCGGCGTTTGTCGTTTTGTATGACGCGCATGGAGCTCCGTTTGGCGGGCCGGCGAACTGGAGTGCGGGCTTCATGCCTGCTACTTATCAAGGGACGGTTTTTAAGACAAGCGGGACGCCGATTGTGGATTTGAAGCCTGCGTCGCCAGGGCAGAGAGCGCGGCTGGATTTATTGCGGGAGTTGAATGAGATGAATGCTGCGGCGCATCCTGGGAATACGGAGTTGGCGGCACGGATTGAGTCTTACGAGTTGGCTTACCGGATGCAGGGGGTGGCTCCTGAGGCGGTGGATGTGTCGCTTGAGAGTGAGGCGACGCGGAAGCTTTACGGGATTGATAATCCGGTGACTGAGCCTTTTGCGCGGCAGTGCATTATGGCGCGGCGGTTGATTGAGCGCGGGGTGCGGATGGTGCAGCTTTATCACGGCGGGCTGGGGAACCAGAATACGGATACGTGGGATGCGCATGAGGATGTGCGGTCGAATCATACGAAGCATGCGGCAGAGGTGGATCAGCCTATTCATGCGTTGCTTACGGATCTGAAGGCGCGGGGTTTGCTGGATACTACGCTGGTGACGTGGCAGGGAGAATTTGGACGGATGCCGATATCACAGCGCGGGATGGGGCGGGATCATAATCCGGGTGCGATGTCGATGTGGATGGCGGGGGCGAAGATCAAGGGCGGGCAGGTGATCGGGTCGAGCGATGAGTTTGGATATAAGGCGGAAGAGCAGCCGATTTCAATTCATGACCTGCATGCGACTATGTTGCACTTGCTTGGGCTGGATCATACGAAGTTGACTTATCGATTCAATGGACGGGATATGCGGTTGACGGATGTTTACGGGGAACGGATTCCACAAATTTGAGGATGAATACTATGAATCCACTTGCACTACTGTTGTTGAGCTTCGGTTGAGCTGTTGGAAGGCAAACGCTATCTGCGCTTATCACTGGCGGTAGTATTTTAGCCATTCGCTGCTAGAAAATAGCCGTTCATTCGAAATAGTTGCGTGAAATCCTAAATTAGGGGACTTTGATTCTGAGAGTACAGAATTATGAGTCAATCTTTTTTGCGGTCTCCGAGACAGACATCTTTGCGGCATTGGGCGTTTCAGATTCACTTTTATGCAGGTCTGATTGCCGGATTGTTGTGGCTTGTAGTGGGAGTCACCGGGAGCATTCTTGTTTTCATTCCTGAAATGCGCCGGCTTGAGGTAGCGGGCTGGACAAAGGTTTCGGAGCAGGGAAGCCCGAAGCCAATTGAAGAGGTTGTGCAACATTTACTGAAAGAGAGGCCGGGGGATCGGCCATTCAGTATCTACTGGGATTTCAAGCCGAACTGGGCACTGAACTTTCGGACGGTAGCGCCTAATGGCGACAGAATCCATTCCTTTGTCGACCAGTACCGGGCGGTCAATCTGGGCAGTGTCAACTACCGATATACATGGCTGCAATGGTTTTATGACCTGCATGCGGATTTGCTGGCCGGACATGACGGCAGGGCTGTGAATGCTTGGTTTGCGTTCTTACTCGTAGCAGCATCACTTACTGGACTGATCTTGTGGTGGCGCGGGTTGAAGCAGTGGAGGTTGGGGCTGGAATACCGGATACAAGCGAGTTGGAAGCGCCAAGTTTGGGATATGCACAATTTGGGCGGGTTTCTCTTTTACCTGCCGCTGCTGATACTGGCTGTAACAGGTGCTTATTATGCTTATCAAGAGGCTTATGGTCAAGTAGTTCGGGCTCTGACCGGTGGCCCTGCGGTAATTGCGGCTCCAAAGGCGAAGAGCAATGGTTTACCTAGAAAGAGCCTGGACGAAATAGTTGCCAATGCAGTGGCCGCGTTGCCGGGGTCGAAATTGAGTATGTTGTTGTGGCCGGCCAAACAGGGAGATGCGTTTATGCTTCGGCTACAGTTGCCGAGTGATCCGCACCGGATTGGATTGAATTGGGCTTATTTGGACCCTGAGACGGCGGAAGTGCTGCGGGTGGATCGATTTAGTGAGCAACCCTTAGGAGTGCAAGTGATGAGGCTGATAACGCCAATTCACTACGGGACATTCGGTGGATATACAACTCGAATCTTATGGGTGTTGGCTGGATTGTTGCCTGGGATTCTATTTGTAACGTCATTGATGATGTGGTGGAACCGGTCATTGTCGAAGAAGAAACAGAAGAAGACTGTCTTAGTGGAACGTGAAGCAGCCGTTAGTGGCAGAGGATAACAAGTTAAAGAAAATGATAAAGATATGGATATTGACGATGCTTATCTGCTTGATGGCGATGTTGGGGATGGGGCAGACGGCTGCGACAGCAACAATTGTGGGAGAGGTTTTGGACTCCAGCGGCGCCGTGGTGGCCGGAGCGGTGGTGGAAATTCGAGATTCGGGGACTGGGTTGAGCCGGAAAGTTGCCGCCGACGAAATTGGTGCCTATACGCTGAGCGGGGTAAGTCCTGGTCGGTACAGCATTTCCGCAAGCAAAGCTGGATTTAGAACCGCAGTCATTACCAGCTTTGGAGTGGATGTAGCCCGGAGCTACAAGTTGAACTTGACTCTCAGTGTCGGGGAAGTAAGCGAACGAGTAGAAGTAAGGGCGGCCGCGGGGGCAGAATTGCAGACGCTCGATGCGGCTGTTGGCGTAGTGATTCAAGGAGAATCGTTGCTGCGAATGCCAGCGATCAACCGGTCTGCGATGACCTTTTTCGCTTTGCAGCCGATGGTTGTTCCCTCGCGCGGACAGATTGCTTTGGGGGCCGGACAGCATTTGTCTGGACAGGTAGCAGGGGCGAGGGCCGACCAAAACACGTTTACGATTGACGGACTCGATGTCAGCGATATTGCAGCTGGGACTAACTTCTATACCGGGGCAGCCACGGACTTTGGCGGACCTAATCCGATGATTCCCGCGCCGGCCGAAAGTGTGGATGAGTTTCGTTTGTCCACAACAAACACAAATGCGAGTTATAGGCAGGGCCGGGGCGGGCAGCTAAATCTGATCACCAAACGAGGAACAAACGGCTGGCATGGTTCGGCATATGAATATCTACAGAACAATGTCTTGAATGCGAATCGCTGGGATTTTAATCGAACAGGGATTCGGCGTCCGGCGCTGCGTGACAATCGATTTGGCGCTAGTGTCGGCGGGGCATTGAAAGAAGACAAGACCTTTTTCTTTGCTCATTTCGAAGGACGGAGGTTGCCGCAGAAAGTTGCGGTAAACCGATTGGTTCCGACTGAAACTTTGAAGCAAGGACAATTGCGTTTTGCCGATGCGGGTGGAGTTGTGAGGAGCTATGACGTTGGGACGTTCGACCCGCGAGGACTGGGCATGTCACCGGTGGTGAGGGATTTGTGGAGCAAGTTGCCGCGAGGCAACAATGCGGGTGCGGGTGATGGCTTGAATACGACAGGGTTTCTTTCAGCGGTGGATGCGAGCGTTGAATCCAATTTTGGAACGGCGCGGCTGGATCATGTATTCAATGACAAATGGCGCGCGAATGTCAGTTATCGCTATGCTTCGCAAGGAGCAAACAATACGAGCCAAGTGGACATTGCGGGTTTTAGCAGCGGCAATACAGCTGGGGTGGGGGCTCCGGCCGCACGCACCAATGCGCAGCCACGGACACTGGGCTTGCAGTTGAGTACGAACTTGCGGTCGAATCTGTTGAACGATTTGACGATTGGAGATGCGCGAAATTTTTGGGCCGACCAAAGGACTGCGCCACGTCCTCAAGTAGGCGGGACCGCTGGTGCATTAGCAGTAGCCGGCAACTTTCTGGATCAGGGAATTGATGTTACCGCTGGAGCGGCGAGAAGCCGGGTTTGGAATAACCACAACTATCAGTTGAGAGACAACGTGTCTTGGGTGAAGGGAAAGCACAATATTCAATTTGGAGCAGGATGGCAGCACATCAGAGTATTTCATCAACGCGACGATAAAATTGTAGGAACTCAATTGACTTCATTGGTTTACAACCTGAATGCAAGGACGGGAGTGAGCATACCGGCGTCGGCGCGTCCTGCAACTTGTGGCGGCGTGGTGACCTTAAATTGCCTGCAATCGGCAGCTGTGGCGCAATGGAACGATCTTTTTGCGGGGGCGCTTGGGATTGTGGATTCAGGGGGAGTGGTGGCGGTGCGGGACTCACAATTGAACCCCTTAGCGCCGTTTACTCCAGTGAGAAGCAGAGTGAATTGGAATTCCGTCGATATCTATTTGAATGACGCATGGCGAGTTACCAATTCTTTTACTGTGACGCTGGGTTTGAACTGGTCGATTCAAAGTCCGCCGAAGGGGGATGATGCCCGGCAGTCTGTACCGGTGGATGCATCGAACAACGAGCGGGTGAGTGCAGACTATGTGTTTGGGAAGAGGCGAGAGGCGGCACAACAAGGGCAAGTGTGGAACCCTCTTTTGACCTGGAAGCCGGTGGGCAGTGGAGGAATAGACAGTGTTTATTCGACACGATGGAGCAATTTGGGGCCGAGGGTTGCGGCCAGTTGGAACCCCACGTTTCAGGAGGGATTGTTAGGCCGGGTGTTTGGAGATCGGCGAACTGTGTTGCGCGGCGGCTTTAATATCGTTTACGACAGGCTGAACGGTTCGACTAATGCTTTTTTCCCAGCGCTTAGTGTTGGATTTGCGCAAACGCTTACATGCATTGGGCCTCGCCGAACAGGCAATTGTTTAAGTGGTGCGGACCCGAATACGGCATTTCGAATTGGTGTAGATGGGACAACCATACCGCTTTCGGCTCAGCTTTCAGGGAATAATTTGACGCCGGCCAATGGCTTGTCGGAAACCACGAGCTATGCGGTAGATCCGAAATTGCGACCAGGATTTGGGCGAACTGTGAATTTTACGTTGCAACGTGAACTGGGCAAGGGCTTTGTGTTGGAGGCTGGCTATGTGGGGCACTTTGGACAAAAGCTTTTACAAAGCGTTGATCTGAATGCAGTGCCTTATTTTATGAAGGACAGCGCCTCGGGACAAAGCTTCGCGCAAGCGTATGATGCAGTGGCTGGGCACCTTCGAAGCGGCGGCGTGGCGGCTGGCGTACCGGTACAGCCGTGGTTTGAGAATCAGTTGCGGGGCGCGCCATTGTGCACTGCGACGTGCACTGCAGGTTTGGCGGCGGGGCAGAACGCAGCGTTGACTCAAGGGCTGTTGAACACACTGTTTAACTTGATTAATGCACAGCGGCCTGGAGGGCCGATTACCAACTACCAGGTAAGTTCACTGTGGATGCGAACTAATGGCGGGACATCGCAATACAATGCGGGCTTCTTGAGTTTGCAGCGGCGATTCGCAAATGGACTGGCGATGCAGGCAAACTATACGCGGTCCAGGTCGACGGATCAACACGGATTCAACCAGGAGGCTGAGAGTGTAATTTCCAACGGCTACGATTTCCGGCTGGACAATGCGCTTTCAGCGTTTGACCGGACTCATGTGTTTAATTCGAATCTATTCTATGAATTGCCGTTCGGCAAAAAGAAGGCGAAGCTGCTGCTTGGTGGATGGTATGTCGCCGGGATCTATACGGCGAGTTCGGGGTTGCCAATCACGTTCGTGCAATCCACAAGTGTTTTTGGAGGTGCGCCGCAGATAGGAAGTGTGGCTGGAGGAGCGATCCCATTGCGCCGTGTAGATTCTACGTCGGTCAATGGTGGGGTGGTGGGATCGAGTGGTGTTGGTAGTGCTGGTAATTCGGCAATCGGGGGAGCGGGCTTGAATTTATTCTCTGATCCGGCTGGGACGTTTCGTGGATTCCGGCCCGTGCAACTAAGTGTTGATGGCAGGAATGGACGCAATACTCTTCGTGGGTTGGCGCGATGGAACCTGGATATAAGCGTCGGGAAGAAGACAAAAATTCGCGAGAGAGTGGAGTTTGTGTTTACGGCAGATTTGATCAATGCGACCAACCGTGTGGAGTTTGTGGATCCAGCTTTAAATTTGCAGCAAGCGGCTAATTTTGGGGTGTTGACGCAGCAGTTTGGAACGCCGCGAGCGGTGCAGTTGAGTTTGCGGCTAGAGTTTTGATTTTGTTGGTTCAGCAACTGGCATGATATGATTCCGGCGGGCTAGATGAATCTTCGTTTGATTTTCGGATTGCTGGTGGAGGTTGCGGGTTGCCTGCCCAGAGCCGGGATCTGCTGGGGAACGCATTCCATAAAGTTAAGGATGAACACAATGAAAACACTTTCACTACTGTTGTTGAGCTTCGGCATTCTAGGCGCGCAGGAGGCTCCTCCTGATAAGCCCGGGCGGATCTTTAATACGGTGAAGTTGAAGCTTGCTGCGGGCAAGCAGGTGGTTGGCGGGACAGTGAGCATCCCGAATATCGATACTTACTGTGCGATGGCGAATTCCGGGTATGACTTTACCTGGATCGAGATGCAGCATAGCCCGATGACATATCAGGAAGTTGCCAATATGATTCTGGCTTGTAAAGGGTCTTCGGCTATGCCGTTTATTCGCGTGCCGGATGCGACTGAGGGGGATATTCAGAAGGCTGTAGATATGGGGGCGGCGGGGATCATTATTCCGATGGTGGAGGATTTGCAGAAGGTTCGGAATGCGATCAAGTTTGCGAAGTATCCGCCGGTGGGGAAACGGAGCCAGGGAGGCGGGAATTACGGGAAGATCTGGGGTCCGGATTACCGAAAGATTGCCAATGAGAACATCATGATTGTGGCGATGATTGAGTCGCCGGCCGGGGTGAAGTTGGCGGCGGAGATGGCGGCGATTCCGGGTGTGGATGTGGTGTTTGTGGCTAGTACGGATTTGAGTTCGTTTACGGGGCTGCCGCAAGGGGACCCGAAGTATGAAGCGTTGGTGACGAAGGTGAAGGAAGAGGTTTTGAAGGCCGGCAAGAAGGTGGCAGGGCCGGTGGCGTGGAAGGCGACTCGTGAGGGTTATAGCTTTTTCCAGGCACCGGGTGAGACTACTTTGCTGGTGGAGGGGATCAAGCTGAGTTTGGGTGGGGCTGCTGGTGCGGAGAAGAAGGGTGTTGCGCCGACGGAGGGGGCGGAGAAGCACTAGAGGCTGGGCAGTTCTTTGGCTGTGCCGCCGTGCGTGAGTGCGGCGGCAAGGTCGAAGGCGCTGTGCATGCGGAGCCACGTGTCCGGTGTGCTGCCGAAGGCTTGGATAGTCTGATCGATTGTTAAATGTCAGCCTATTGCAGAGTTAGTCTTTGACCCACACGATAGCTGAGGGTGGCGGCGCGAATAGTGAGCGGGGATTGTCTCCGATTGCCAAGGAGAGCGGGAGGGGGCGGGTACCGGTTCCCTCGTCGTTTGGGGCCAATCGCAAATTGGCCTGGAAAACTGCAGTGGAGAGGCCGGGTGCTGAGCCAATATATTCAAGAGTACAATTGCGGCATGTCTTCAAAAGCGTGTTCGCATAAATGGTGGTGAGCGGGTTGAATCCTCCGGTGCTTAGAGGAGCAGTTGGAAGGTCGAGGCCCGAACCGAAGACGGAAACAATGCTGCCAAGTGTTGCCGGGTTTGATATTGAGTTTACTGTGCCGTCCTGGTTGAGAGCGGAAAGAGCAGGAAGGCGAGTGGAGTTGGCTCTATCGCCAGTATCAAAGAGCGAGATGTTGCGAGTATCTACGACTGGTGTGAGGAGATCTGTTGGGGGATCGGGTCCGGTGATCGAGATCGTCGTAGGCGACTTGGTTTCAAAAGGGACCTGCACCGCGATTAGTCCTCTGGCGATAGCGAAGATGGGAGCATTCGTATCGCCGATTCGGACCCTGTAGCCGTTTAGAGTTGTCGGGAATTTGCCGTCGGGGCCGAGAGTGGAATAGATCACCTCGGCAGGGCCGAAGTTGCCGCCGGTTAGGGTGATCATTTGGCCCGGAGCTACAGCACCTATCGGTTTGCGACCGGCTGTGGCGGCTGCACAGGAGAGGGTTGGAGTGTTAGCAGTCGGTTCCGGAGCGTCAAATTTGAACGTGTACTGTGGGACGTAAGTGGCGTAGAGGAGCTTACCTGCTGGCGAGAAGCGGGCGTAATAGTCGTTGGCTGAGCAAGGCGCAACCAATGGGGCGGTTGGCGAAGTTGGCAAAATCTCTGAGAGACCGGGGTTAGTTAGAAGTCTTGGTTCGCCAGCGGAATTGAGTTCAAAGGATGAAAGTTGGAAGATGGGGCCCAGGGGTTGGACGAAGCTAGTGGTTCCATTCAGCAAAGAGAAGTTTGCGAGATTGCCGAGGATTGCCGAAGAGGTGCCAGGCACTGCTTCAATCAGCGAGAAGAAAGCGTAGACGGACCGGCTGTGGGCGGGGAGTAGCTGGATGTCGAAGAGTTGGGCTTGGGTGTTGGAGATAGAGTAATCGGCTGTCCGTCCGGTTGGGGTGCCAGATTCGTTTATTGCCGCGACACCGAGGCGTGGACTCTGGAAAGTGGCGTAGTAGGTTGTGCCTGATGCATCGATGGTGAGCGCGCGGACCGGATCGGGCAGGCTGAGATTGTAGAGGAAGAGGTTTTCAGTGGGGCGCCAGCGGAGTAGGAAGCCGGAATAGATGTCCGGGCTAAGAATGGTTAGTCCGCCTGCGATCACGTCGCGGCCCGAGGCGTTGATCAGCTTGCTGATGCCTGAGTCTTTGTCGACGGGCGCGTAGGTGGAGGCGCGCAATAGACCGGAATCCCGATTTAGAAAGGTGAAGAAGGGTGTGCGCTGCGCCAGTAGCTTTGTGGACGGGGCGTTTGGCGAGACGGGGAAATCAGGAGAACTCGTTTCTCCAGTGAAAACGAGGCCACCATCGATAGGGGTGAAAGGGTAATTGAATTCCGAATTTGCTCCTCCCACGATTGTGACCCAGAGGGGCGTGCCGTCTTCTGCGTAGCGGGAGATTACCGCATCGTAGCCTGAAGCGTCGTTGACGCTGGAAGATTCGTACCGATTGCCGTCTGTCGATTTTTGCGGAAGGTTATTTGGGCGGCCGAAAGCGCCCTGGTAATTCGGGAAAGAAATGACAAATTCTGCCGGACGGGTGCGGTCGAGATTAGGGGAGTCGATGGTGAGTGTGTCAGCGCTGGCGATCTTTAGAGTTGCGGCGAGTGAGGTATCGGGATTGCCTTGAGAAGCGGCGATCGTTGCTGTGAAGACTCCTGGTATGACGCCGCCTACAAACCAGATTCCGCCCGGGCCTTCAAAGGGTTTGTCGCCCAGGTTTTTGAAGCGGACCCGGATGAGGGAAGGGTCGGCACCGGGGGCGAGGTTGAAGGTGAGCCGCTCACGCCCGTCATTAAAAATCCCTCGCCAGGAAGCACTGATGCCTGGAAAGGCATTGTTGAGGCGCACGGTGCGGTATTGTTTTGACCCTGTGATCCATTTGGATGGGTTGTTCCCCAAATAGTAGTTGTAGCTGGTAGGGAGGGGGTCCGCCAGCGCCGGGGTGGCTTGCGGTGAGACGTTCTCAATTTGAATTTCGACGCCACGGGAAAAACGCAGGGAATCGTGTGTGAAGTAATACGCAGTGTCCGCTGAGCGCTGAAAGAAAAAGATGTCAGTTGGGAATTGGCCGGAGTTGGGTTCGCGGCCAAAGAGGCTTTGGGCAGGGACTTGGCTCGCTGAAATGGAAAGCAGGAATAACACTGTTCGCACGGGATAGCTCGTTGTGGAAAGTGGACGCGAAAGGCAGGAAGCTTAAGAATAGCACCCCTAAACTACGCGGGCTAGGACGTAGGGGCCTTCTGGGATGACGGCGATCTCGGAGCCTTTGTCGAGGCCTTCTATGAGGCTGGCCATGGCGGGGTTGAAGTCGCTGAAGACGGGGCCCCACATGTTGGGATGGTATTCCGCTGGGACGCCGGGCGCGAGGAAGACGACTTGCTTGGATTCGAGGACCAGAGCCAGTTTTTCGAGCTGCCATTGGTCGACGGTTACTGGCGCGTCTTTGACGGCGTCGAGGAAGGATTTTGGGGAGTTGAAGCGCTTGATCATTTCGCGGAATTCGGGGGCTCCGGCGCCTTCTGTGCATTCGGCGCAGATCAGGATCTTACCGCCTTCGCGGACGATGTGCGACGCAGCTGTGACGCCTTTGACGGCTTGATAGAGAGTCAGGTCGAGTGGATAGCCGGCGCAGGTAGTGACTACGGCGTCGACGGGCTGTTCGAGCTTTTCGAGCATGACGCGACTGACGAAGTCGACACCGGCGGCGTGGGCTTGTTCTGGGTGGCCGGCGAAGACTCCGGCGATTTCACGCTTGCGGGTGAGGGCGACGTCGAGCATGAAGGTGTGGCCGGCCATGCGGGCGATCTCCTGGAGTTCCTTGTGGAGGGGGTTGTCGGCGATGGAGCCTTCGATCGAGCGGACGTCACGCATGAAGCGTGGGCTGTGGATGACCTTGATCGTTTCCTGAGCGGCGAGGCCGGGGGCGATCAGTTTGCGACCGCCGGAATAGCCGAGCATGAGGTGGGGTTCGATGAAGCCGAGAGTGATGCGGAGGTCGGCCGAGACGAAGGCTTCGGCGACGTGGACGGGGATACCGGATTTGGTTTCGCCGAGGTAGCGGTGGTCTGAGAGGATCTTGGCGTCGTGATTGAAGATGCGGTATTTTGCTGCGATTTCGGGGCTTAAAATTTCGTCGAGTTCGGCTGGCGTCGCGATGCGGTGGAGGCCTGTTGCGATGCAGAGCGTGATGCCTTCGACGGGGATGCCGGCGGCATGGAGGGTTTTGAGGATCACCGGGAGGGTGCGGCTGTTGGGGACCGGACGGGTGATGTCGCAAACGGAAATGGCGGCGGTCTTTTTACCTTGCGCTATATCTGCGAGGGCGGGAGTGCCGATGGGGTGGAGGATAGCGTGTTCGAGCGCCGCCGTTTCGTCCGGAAGGGGAGAAGCTGATTTCGCTTCGAGAAGACGGTACTCAAAACCATCGGGGAGGGTTACGGCTAAGCCAGCCTTGCCAAAGGCCAATTCCACGTTCATAAGCGAACCGTAACATACTTTTTTGAAGTTTGGCTCAGTTTGGCCCTTTACGTGCCAATCTGACGCTTATCAAGCTGGAGGCTGATATGACAATTGTTGCTTTTATCTGTGGGTTGATTATCGTAGGTCTTTTCTTTGCAATGCTTTCGGGCTCGCCTAAAGAAAAAGAACTCGACTAGAGAGGTTGTTTCTTTTTTATACAGGTGTGTGTAGAAAGAGGGCAACACCGTTGAGACCGATGTTCGCGCCCAGGGCGAGGGCGGGGACTTCGAGGATTGTGATGGCGATGGCCGGCTGGGGGCCGAAGTAGTCTTTCAGGCTGGTTTCGATGAGGCTAGGTGCTATTTCAGAGGAGTGGTAGAGGGTGGCCTGTAGCAGGCTCGATGGGGTAAGGTTGGCGGTGGCGAGGACGCGGGTGAGGCGGTTGAGGCACATGTCGATTTGCGCTTGTGGGGTTTCGGGGATCTGGCCAGAGTTGGAATCGCGACCAAGGATGCCGGCGATAAAGAGACGGTCTGGGGTGAGGATGCCGGGGGTGATGGGGACGATGTTGGTGGTGTTGGGCGGGGTGAGGCCTTTGGGTTCGGCAGGGCCCGTGTAGAGCGTGGCGTTGATGGCCATGCGGATGCCTTTGGGAAGATTAACTGCTACGGTGTTGCGGGCTGGTTTGAGGCCGGGGAAGTAAGTTTCATAGACCTTGTTCATCGCGGCGTAGTCTTCGATTTTGGCGAGGAAGACGGTTGTGGCGACGATTTTGCCGTTGGGGAGCTGGTCCATGCAGGCTTTGAATTCCGTGCATTCGATAGCGGAAACGTATTGGAAGTCTGCGGCTATGACTGTCAGGAGGAGAGCTGTGATCAAGCTTTGGCTTCCCAATCGATTTGCTTGAGTTCGGGAATGATGAAGGCGTAAGAGAAGGCGCCGAGGACCAGGACTGCGGCAACGACGAGGAAGGCACCGTCAAAGCTCTTGGTGCTGTCAACGATGTTCCCCGTGACCCAACCGGCGGCTACACCGGCGAAGTTGCCGAAGCCGTTTTGGAAGCCGGTCCATTTACTGGCGGCGCTGGGGCCGGCCATGGTTTGGGTGCAGGCCCAATGGTTGGAGGAAGCGAGGCCAAAGGCGAAGCAGGTGAATAGAAAGAGGCCAAAGGAGACGTCGTCGTTGCTGGCGATGCCTGCTGGGTAGATCATCGTGCCACTGAGCAAACCTGTGACGATGAAGGATTTACGGATGAGCGTGGGCGTGTAGCCTTTGGAGATGAGATGGTCAGAGAGCCAACCGCCGAGGGTGGCGGCAATGGCAATCATGACGAAGGGGAGAGAGCCGAGAACGGCCATTTTCTCAGTGGAAAAGCCACGTTGTTTGACGAGATAGAAGGGATACCAGGTGACCATGAAGTACCAGCCGTAGTTTAAGCAGAAGAGGCCGATGAAGGTGCCCCAGACGGCACGGGTGGAGAGGAGTTGGAGGGCGGAGGGTTCTTTGAGAGGGAGGGGTTTGGGGTTGCTGATGGAGTGGGGCTTGGGGGCGGAGCGGAGCCAGAAGGGAAGCCAGGCAAGAGCGCCGAAGCCGAGGATCATGAAAAGCGTGCGCCAGCCGTATTGAGCGACGATCAGACCGCCGATGAGGGTGCCGAGAGCTGGGCCGAGTTTGGAGCCGGCATCAATGAAGCCGTTGGCCTTGCCGCGCTGGTTCTCGGGGAAGTCTTTGGCGATGATTTTGGAGAAGGCCGGGT
>JBKJUN010000985.1:0-9140 GCA_046590555.1 Bryobacter sp.
TTCCAATTCAATCCGGCGTCGGTGCTTTTATAGACTCCGCCCGCTGCTGCACCCACATACATCGTGGCTGGCGTAGTGGGATGAAATACAAGCGCTCGCGCTCGCCCGGCGATGTTGGATGGTCCCAGTTCCCGCCATGCCCCAAGTGAAATTTGCCGCTCGGCCTGAGCTGCCTTGGAGTTTGAAACTCTGCCTGTGGCAAGCGACACCTGGCGCATCCGCTTTACCTGCTCGCGAGCCTGCAGATACCGGTCTGCCGGTAGTTCTGTCTTGCCGTCGAGAGCACGCCGCTGCAGATAGTATTCTGCCGCTGCTCCCGGCTCTTCGGCTTTCTTTTTGAGGCTGCGGGCCCGGGGGTCTGCTTCGGCCACCGGCATCTCAACAAAGACCTGCGCACTGCACACGCCAAGCAAAGCCAATGCAATCGAAAAACGCATCTCAAAACACCTCGATTTTGGCGCCAACGCTTTCATTCGCGCCAACCTTAACTACCACGCGCTGCGTGCCAACAGGCGTATTGGCTGCCACCGCGAAATTGATTTGCGTCACGCCTGTCAAACCATAGGGGATCCCGGCAAAGACAATTCCGGCCGGCACTTCGCCAATCGTCATTGTCACCGGAGCCACCGGTCGAGGCAAGCTGCTCACCAGCACATTCGATGCTGGTGCGGCTCCGGTCGCAACCGTTGGGCTTACTGCGCCCTGCCCGGTGATGAACAAGATACAGGTCTCCCCCCGCCCGCAACGATTCTGGGGCACGGTAAACAATTGGTTATCAGTAAAGATTCCAGGCGCAGTGGCGTTGATTGGGACATTTACGCTTGCGCTTCCCGCCTGCGGGTAACTGATCGTAAGCCGTGCTGTACCCACTGTTACCCCGTACGGAATCTGCAAATTGATCTGGCCCGGCGACACATAGTAGAAGGGGGCGCTTACTCCATCAATACTTGCCGTCACCCCACCAGAGAAAGCGATCAGCGGAACCACCGCCGCAGCCTGCGTCCCTGCCGCCAGGTTCGTTCCGAATACGCTCAAGATCGACCCAGGGGCAAAGCTCTGCGCAAACGAAGCGGCATTGGCAATCCCGTTGATCACGGGTGAAGGAGCCGACCCCAACAGCTCCACAAACAAGATTTGCTTCCACGTGTAGCCTCCCTCATCGCGCCCTGAAATCTCAAAAGTTTCAGTCCTTGGCACCGTCTGGTTGCGTGCGGCTAGTGTGCCAACGATACTGGCTCCAGCGGCAATTGAGTTTCCACCAAAAAAAGTATTGATCTGCGAGGTCGAATCCACATCGCCAATCTTCAGGCCCGTTACGGTCGTCCCCACTCCAGCATGTTCCTGCAGCATCAACGTAAAAGTCCAGGTGAGCGATCCACCAGAATTCACGGCATAAACAGGGGCCCGGCTGCTGGTTAGAGTCACCAGCGATTGCGTTGCCTTCTGCCTTGGCCAGGCCGCCAGCAATCGGTCAAAGTCAACGCTTCCGAGGCCAGTTGCCATATCGTAGCCAGGCGTGGCGTCAAAGCCAATTCGACCGCTGCCACAATCTTTAGTACCTGCCGCGCAAGCCAGATTTGTATTGCCCCGATCCACATCATGAAAGGCTTCAGGATTGCTCTGGGCCAGAGGATAGAGAAGTCGATTGATGTTTCCAAAGCCAGTCTGATTGGTGGCTTGCAGGATCAGCGCCAGCATCCCGGCAAAGGCCGGAGTGCCCGCACTGGTTCCACCGTAAATGAAGAGATTTCCGTCTTGAATTACGGCATAACCGTTGTAGGTAGAAGCAGCCAGTGACACGTCTGGCGACTTTCGATATGTCTCGTTACCCACACCGGGGCCTTTCTGCCATTCGGGCCTCAAATAAAAGCTGCTAATCCCACCGCCGCCAGAGTAAACACCGACTCCAGTTTCTGATTCATTCCACGTAATTTCCGGAATGTAGGAAAGAGCAGAGGCTTGGTTCGCATCGTTGGAATTGGCCCAATAAATCCCTTCACGATCATTCAATTCCGTGCCTCCAACCGAAGTGACTTCCGGGATGATCGAAGGAATTCGGGGTCCGTAGCCATTCTGGGCTACCGTCGATGTGTTCGCGTCGCACCCGGCTGGTCCGGCATCGCCTGAAGAATTCACCCATGTGATCCCCAAAGCATTCCCCGTCTGCACTAGGCTCCGCAAGCCGGCCAATGTAGCCTGCGAATTTTGCGCCTCGCATCCAGCACTAAAACTTACACTGAGAATTGGCGCGAGTTTTTGATCGATCACGTGTGCGGCCGCACTCACCGCACTTGTGCCGTACACATAAACGAGCTTTGCGTTGCGCGCCACCGCTCCTGCCCATTGCAAGTCCAGATTTGCTTCCCCCCGGGCATCGTTGAATCCAGGGTCGCGCGAGCCGGGATAAAGAATCACCTCCGGCACATTTGCACTCAAGTTGTACCGCGTCCGAAACAGGGCCATGTCGCCCACTTCGATCTTCGATTGCCCCACAATCGCGATTTTCTGTCCCGTGCCATCAATGCCACGCTGCAGTGCTGGCCGGATGTTATAGATCACGGCGTAATCGTCAGGTGCAAGGATGTGCCGCCCACCACCGATATTTCCTTCAGGCTCAGGCTTTCGCTTTTGATTGGGTTCGGGCAGAAAGTCGTCCAGCCCTTCAACGTTCAATACCAACTCGCTCAAGTCCCCGGGTATCCGCACCGGTCCCGCATTCGCAAAATGCCGTTTGCCCCTAAATTCATAACGGCGAAGCTCTGTGCCGAAGGCCTGCTGAACTTGATTCGCTGTCCCCGACACCATCACATAACTCCGCGTACGTCCCCGATGGTCAATCTGCAAGCCACTTCCACGCAACCACTTATCCACTCTCCCCATATCGGCATCGCTCAAGCCAAATCGAGCCGCATATTCTTCCGGGCTTAGCCAGCGATGGTAGTTGGCCGATCCGGGCCGCTGCAGTTCATCAAGCAACTGATCGAGCTGCTTTTGCTGATCTGCGCTACGAGCAAACCGGATGGAAATCCCCTCAACAGCTTCACCAGCGTCGAGTGCCCCAAGATTGCGAGCCTGCTTCAATTCCAGCCGCTGGCTCCAGCCAAGACTCGCAACTAACAATACAAGCGCAAGCCGAAAATGCATGACTAAACTCCCTCAGCGATCGATTGAGCGATCTTCTCTCCATGAAATCGGCCATTTTCAATGAAAACTTCATTAGTGAAAACGCCTGCAACCAGCACTCCGGCCAGATACATCCCTGGCCGCTCGGTCTCGTATGTTGTTGGATGCAGGTTAGGCCGCTGCGTTTCAGGATTCAGGCGGATACCGTGCCGCTCGAGGAAGTCAAAATCCGGGTGATACCCCGTCATTGCAAACACGAAATCGTTCTTGATCCTGATTTGGCCCTCCGGTGTATTCAGAACGACTTCGCGTTCGAGAATCTCCTCTACGGACGTATTGAAATACGCCGGGATTTCGCCATTCTTGATCCGGTTCTCGATATTCGGCTTGATCCAGTACTTCACGTGGTTGTGGATGCCGGGTCCGCGATGCACCATTGTCACTCTGGCACCGGTCCACCAAAGCTCGAGCGCAGCAATTGCCGCTGAGTTCTTGGCCCCGATCACCAGCACATCGGCGTTGTAGTAAGGGTGTGCTTCGCGGTAATAGTGAATCACCTTTGGCCGATGTTCGCCCGGCACGCCTGTGTAATTCGGGAGGTCATAGTAGCCAGTCGAGAAGATCACCTTACGACAGCGATACTCGCCCTTGTCGGTAATCACGTTGAAATTGCCATCCTCCCCATCCACACGCTCTACGCGCTCGTATTGATGGATGTCCAGCTTGTAATGGTCTGCGACACGCCGGTAATACTTCAACGCTTCATTCCGGGTTGGCTTTTCGTTGAGCGACGTCATCGGAATGCCGCCTATCTCAAGCAACTCGGGCGTCGTGAAGAACACCATGTTCGTTGGGTAGTTGTAGAGCGAGTTAACTACGCAGCCCTTCTCAATCAGAATGGACGCAAGGCCCCGCTTCTTCAGCTCAATCCCGCATGCCAGACCTGTGGGCCCCGCGCCAACTACGATTGCGTCGAGCATCTAGATGAGGTCAGCCACTTTTTCCAAGGCAGCATCAATCTGCGATGCATCCTTGCCGCCGCCTTCGGCGCGATCCGGCCGCCCGCCACCTTTGCCGCCCACCATCTCGCTGATCGCCTTGATGATGTTGCCGGCGTGAATCTTGGGGTTCAGCTCTTTCCGCACGGCCGAAATGAATTCAACGGTCCCTGAAGCTGTTGTCGTGCCAAGTACGATCACGTCAGCGGCGTTGCGGTTGAGGAAGTCATTGGCCACCATCCGCATCTGCCCGCGATCCATGTTTGCAAGCTTGGCCCGCAACACCTTCATGCCCTTCAGGTCTTCTGCCTTCAAGTTGGAAGACTGCGCATAGGCCAGTTGTTCTTTCAAGTGATTCAGTGCGTGCTCGAGATCCTTCTTCTCGCGCTCTGCCCTGGCGAGTGCTTCATCTTTGGCGCTCAACTGTTCTTCAAAGAATTCGGTCACGCGCGGGCCGGCGACGGCTTCCATACGTCGTACACCTGCGGAACTCGAGCCCTCGTAGACAATCTTGATGCCACCAATATCGCCTGTGCGTTTTACGTGTGTGCCACCGCAAAGTTCCTTCGAGAAATCACCGATGCTCACCACTCGCACGCTGTCGCCGTACTTCTCGCCAAAGAGCGCCATAGCGCCTGAGCTCAGGGCCTCATCAAGGCCGGTCACCTTCGTCGTAACGTCGATATTGGCCAGCACTTCTTCGTTTACCAGGCGCTCAATCTCAGCCTTCTCTTCTGTGCTAACAGCCGCATAGTGGGTAAAGTCAAAACGCAAACGAGTCGGGTCTACAACGCTACCGGCCTGCTTCACGTGCCGTCCCAATACCTTCTGCAAGGCAGCCTGCAAGAGGTGCGTTGAGGTGTGATGCCGCATCGATGCGTTGCGCCATTCAGGTGCCACGCGGGCAATCAGCGTCTGTCCAGCCGTGATCGGCTTAACAGGCTTCACCTTGTGAACAATCAAGCCCGGCATGCCGTAAACAGCCGCTGTGACGTCAGCCAACTTCTCGCCGCTCTCAGTGTCAAAAAGTGCTCCATGGTCGCCCACCTGGCCGCCAGAATCCGCATAGAAGGCAGACTGGTCAAGCACCACTTCGGTCTCGCTGGCATAAAGCACCGTCGCCGTTGTTTCCAGATGCGTATAGGCGAGAAACTTCGTTTTTGCCAGCGCTGCGAAGGCCGGGTTCACCTGCGTCTTATCAGCACCCTTCCAGCTAGCCCGTGCCCGTTGCTTCTGCTGCTCCATCGCGTCGTCAAAACCCGGCAGATCGATGCTCAGGCCCAGCTCACGGGCCATGTCTTCCTGCTCGTCCAGGCCCAGCCCGAAGGTGTCATAGAGTTTGAAGGCGGCAGGGCCCGGCAGCACATTGCCCACTGCGGTCTTTGCTTCGTCCCGGAACATCTTCTCGGCTACCAGGAAGGTGGTCGCATAACGTAATTCTTCTTCCTTAACCACACGAGCCACACGTTCTGAACTCTCGATCAATTCTGGATAAGGCCCACTCATGAATTCCGCTACGAACGGCGTCATCTGGTGCAGGAAGTGATTCTCAGCCCCGTCGCGACGTGCATGACGAATCGCCCGGCGAATGATTTTGCGCAACACATAGCCGCGGCCTTCATTGGACGGGATCACCCCGTCATGAATCAAAAACTCTGCCGCACGGGCGTGATCCGCCACCACGTTCAAGGTGGCCGGCTTCATCTTGTCGCCCAGCAATTGTGACGCTTTCTCGCGGATCGGTTCAATCAGATCGGACTCGTAATTGGAAAGCTTCCCTTGCAGGATCGCCGCCATGCGCTCCAGGCCCATACCGGTATCGATCGATGGCCGGGGCAGCGGCGTCAATACGCCTTCGGGCGAACGGTCGTACTGCATGAAGACCAGATTCCAGAATTCAACAAAGCGACCGCCACCATCGAGCGGAAATTCTTCATGCTCATGGCCCGGTCCTGCTGATTCTTTGCCAAGGTCATAGTGAATTTCAGAGCAAGGCCCGCAAGGCCCGGTGTCGCCCATCTGCCAGAAGTTGTCCTTCTCATCGAGCCTGAAGATGCGGGATTTTGGCACCCCGGCAACCTTCTGCCACAATTCCTCGGCCTCATCGTCTTCGCGAAACACCGTGATGTAAAGCCTGTCCTTCGGCAGACCGTAGACCTTGGTGATCAGGTCCCAGGCAAACTCAATCGCATCGGCCTTGAAGTAATCGCCAAAGCTGAAATTTCCGAGCATCTCAAAGAACGTATGGTGACGTCGTGTGTAGCCGACGTTCTCGAGATCGTTATGCTTGCCGCCGGCACGCACGCACTTCTGCGACGTCGTAGCCCGCGAATAGTCTCGCTTCTCCTGCCCAAGGAAGATCTCCTTGAACTGGTTCATGCCTGCATTGGTAAACAACAACGTCGGGTCATCGGCAGGTACAAGAGAAGACGAGCGCACAATGCGATGGCCTCGTCCGGCGAAGAAATCAAGGAATGTCTGGCGAACTTGGTGACCGGTCATGATAATGGAAATTCCATTTTCCCACTTTGGCACGCACTCTGCCCTAAACTGGAAATACCAATGAAAGCGCGTGTGCATGTTTCGCTGAAACCTTCAGTCCTCGACCCTCAGGGTCAAACCATTACCAAGGCCCTGCATTCACTGGGTCACAACGAAATTTTGGATGTGAGACAAGGCAAGTATTTCGATATCGAACTCGACCCGAAAGCCTCCAAAGAAGCTTTGGCACAAAAACTGCAAGCTATATCCGCAGAGGTGCTTTCTAACCCGGTCATCGAGGATTTTCATATCGAAGTCCTCGGCTAACTCTCTCTTCCTCTCCAAACAGCAACGGGGTTAGGAGCGCCTCCAACAAATTTATGTGTGGAATCGTAGGCTACATTGGCAATCGCCAGGCAGTATCGATCATCATGGATGGTTTGAAGCGGCTTGAGTACCGCGGATATGATTCCGCCGGTATCGCCGTTTATGATGAAACGGCTACCATTGCCGTCCGCCGTGCCTCTGGCAAGCTGCGCAACCTCGAAGAGGTTTTGCGCCAGAATCCCACCGATGGCAGTTTTGGGATCGGCCATACCCGCTGGGCGACACACGGTCGTCCGACTGAAGAAAACGCCCACCCCCACCGCGATTCCAAGGGCGATCTAGTAGTTGTCCACAATGGCATTGTCGAAAACTACCTTGCCCTGCGCCACGCGCTGCAGGCCAAAGGCCACGTCTTCCATTCAGAAACCGACACCGAGATCATTGCGCATCTGGTAGAAGAGGCTTTCAGCGGCAATCTTGAGACTGCTGTACGCGCTGCCATCTCCCAGATCCAGGGTGTCTTCGCCATCGCTGTAATTTCCCGCAAAGACCCTAACAAAATCGTTGCCGCTCGTCAGGGCCCGCCTGTTGTCGTTGGTCTTGGTGAGAACGAATACTTTGTCGCCTCCGACGTCCCGGCCATCTTGAGCCATACCCGCGACATGTTTTTCCTGGCCGACGGCGACATGGCCGTGCTCACACCCGAAGGTGTCACGCTTTCAGACTTTCAGGGTAACCCCGTCACCCGGCCAATCTCCCACATCCATTGGGATCCGATCATGGCCGAAAAGGGTGGCTACAAGCATTTCATGCAGAAAGAGATCTACGAGCAGCCGCGTTCGACGCGCGACACGATGCTCGGCCGTCTCGGGGCTGAATCTGGCCGCGCTTTTCTGGACGAAGTTCAAATCTCCGCCGATCAGATGCGCCAGTTCAAACAAATCCGCATCATCGCCTGTGGCACCAGTTGGCACGCTGCCCTGGCCGGCAAATTCCTGATCGAAAAACTTGGCCGCATCCCGGTTGAAGTCGATTACGGCAGTGAATTCCGCTACCGCGATCCAATCGTCCCTGCTGACACCCTCACCATCGTGATCTCCCAGTCAGGTGAAACGGCTGACACTCTCGCCGCCCAACGCGAAGCCAAGCAAAAGGGTTCTATTACGCTAGCTATCTGCAACGTAATCGGTTCGATGATCACTCGTGAGGCCAACGGCACCCTGATGACTCACGCCGGCCCTGAAATTGGCGTCGCCTCTACCAAGGCCTTCACAAGCCAGCTCACTGCCCTTTTCGTTCTGGCTCTTTACCTGGGCCAGGAACGTGGCACTCTTACGTCCGATCAAGTCCGCGCCCACATCGAAGAAGCGCTCAAGATTCCCGGCAAGATGGAACAGGTTCTCGCCACCGAGGTGATCTACCAGAACCTCGCTCGCTCGCTTCACAAAGCCAAAGACTTTCTTTTTCTTGGCCGCGGTGTTCACTTCCCAATTGCTCTTGAAGGGGCGCTCAAGCTCAAAGAAATCAGCTACATCCACGCTGAAGGCTACCCAGCCGGTGAGATGAAGCACGGCCCGAATGCCCTGATCGACGAAAATCTCCCCGTAGTTGTTCTTGCCGCCTACGACCCCGAAGACCGCGACAGCCGCATCCGCTACGAAAAAACTGTCTCGAACATTCAGGAGGTAAAGGCCCGCAGCGGCATTGTTGTCGCCATTTCAAACGAAGGCGACAAAGAGATCGCCGAGATGGCCGATTACGTCATCCCGATCCCGATCACCAATGAGTTGCTGCTACCGCTGCTTGAGATCATCCCGATGCAGCTTCTGGCATATCACATCGCCGTCCGTCTCGGCTGCGATGTCGATCAGCCTCGCAACCTCGCCAAATCCGTCACGGTCGAGTAGACCTTCTACATCCCAGCCCAGAAGCTCCCCGCCGGGCGCTTCACTTCCTGGGTCAAACCCAGATTGCAACGCGATCTATCCGCCCAAGCTGATTCCCCCGTCGTGGCTAGCCTGACTTTCGCAGTTGGGGCCGTTCAGCAAGGTTAACCCTTTTGGAATCAGACAGGGGATGGCAAAGGTCTGCACTACATTTTAAGAAGGTCTTTAGAGAATGTGGTGACTTTAGCCTTGATACGAGGCGGTGATTGCGGCGGCAAGGACAACTTCAGTTTATGAAGCAGCACCGCCTGTTCCGGCTCCGGTT
>JBKJUN010000027.1:0-1624 GCA_046590555.1 Bryobacter sp.
TCGATAGCCATGATGCTGCCGGTGATGGAGCCGGCGCGTTGCGGGGTGATGTGTTCTAGCAGGAGATAGTCTCCGTCCTTGATGGGGCGGGTGCCGCCGTCCATCGAATTCCCGGAGGCTCGGGCAATGAAGTGCTTTTCGGGGCTTAGATGGCCGTGTTCTTCGCCCATCGTGCGGTGCTCTTCTGAGTCTGTGGTGCCTGTGCGGAAGTGGCCACAGGCAATGGCTAGGTTGGGGAAATACGGAATCGCGACTCGTTGCCTGGTGGAAGTGTCGATGGGGATGACCTTGCTTATTTCATCAGCAGCTTCGGGCTGGCGGGCTTGGTAGCCCGATAGCCGATAGTCGATCATCTCTTGCACCAGCTTTGTGAAGTCGCTCATTTGATCTAACGGGATTTGCAATGTGGGAGTGAAGAGTTGGCCATCCAGCTTGAAGCTGGCATGTTCTGATTTGGTGTTTTCGCCGATCCAAGCAGCGACGGGATTCTTGCGCCAGTAGGCTTGAAAACGGCCAGCTTCCGCGTTGGGGACTTCAGCGAGCAGGCTTGGGCGGCGGTGGAGGATTTGCCAGGAGCGGTCTGACAGCGCCTGCAATGTCGGTGGGGATTGCCAGCCGTCGAGTTCTTGAAAGGCTTCGAGCAGGATCATCTTGAAGCTCTTGGTCATGCTGGTGGTTTCGAGTTCCGCCAGGAAGCGGGTGGCGGCTTCATCGAGGGTAGCTTCGAGGTCGCCTTGCGCTTTCAAGAATGCGGGCCAGTTGTTGTAGTCGCTGCGTAGCTTGGCGGCGCTGGCCCCGGCGCGGTGGAATTCCAGACGAGTGGGGCGGCGCTCCAGAGTTTCCTTCAGCGACTGGTAGAGCTTGTCGAGCCCTTGCGTGTCGAGCGAGCGCATGAAGTCGAGCAGTTGCAGGTCGTAATTGATGAAGCAGCCCTCTGGGAGGGGCAGGGATTTCGCCTCAAGTTTCTGGCAGAAGTCCGCCAGGCTTATGCTGGCACCTGATGCGGTTGCTAAAAGTTGGGAGCGGTTGAGGAAGGCTTTGTCGTTGCCGATGAAGTCGAGGATAACCAGATGGGATTTGCCTTCGTGCAGACGGAGGCCGCGGCCGATTTGCTGCAGGAAGAGCACCGATGAATCGGTGGGACGGAGCAGCATGACGGTATCGATTTCAGGCAGGTCGACGCCTTCGTTGAAGAGGTCTACCGAGAAGAGAACATCGAGTTCGTTGTTGCGCAGTTGGGCTAGCGCTTCTGAGCGGCTGAGCTTCGATTGACCGTGGACAGCGGCGGCGCGGATGCCCAGCTTTTCGAACTGGCTGGCCATGAAATCGGCATGGCGGATGGAGATACAGAAGGCGAGGGTGCGGCTCTGCTTGTACTGCTGCCATTCTTTGTGGGCGTGGCGGGCACGAGCCAGGGTGGCGAGCTTGGCTTCGAGGCGCTCGGGATCGAAGTTCTTGCCGCGCCAGGGGACTTCTTTGTAGTCGATGGTTTCGTCGAAGATGCCGTAGTAATGGAAGGGAGCGAGGAGGCGGCTCTCGATGCCGTTGAAGAGGTTGCGGGTAAAGACCAAATTGTCGTCGCAGAGGGAGAGGATGCTCGATTGGTCGGTACGGTCTGGCGTGG
>JBKJUN010000034.1:0-6351 GCA_046590555.1 Bryobacter sp.
AGCGTGCGATACTCCGTCAAGTGTTCGATTACCTCGAAGCACACACCCAATTGAAAGCTTCCATCTGCAAAAGGCAACTGCTCCAGACTCGCAACCTGAAATTGCAAATTTGCGCCCGTGTACTGCACCTTTGCCTCGGCAACTGCTTCCTCTGAGACATCGACCCCAACCACGCTCTCGGCCTTTTTTGCCAACTCAGCCGAGCCATAACCACTGCCACACCCAAGATCAATTACCTTTTTGAAACGGCAGAGTCGCGAGGCAAACAGATAACGAGAGAGATGTTCGTTCCACAGATCCACATCTACTTTTCCCGGGATCACTCGCTCGCCGCTAAACTCAGCCATGTTTCACCTTCGCGTTTACTTCCACCCGGCACGGCAGATGCAGATATCCGTAGACCTGCCCTTCGCCATGCCCCATCTGCAAGACCAACGCATTGTCGATCCAGTCGCAGTGTTTATAGTTCACCAGGCCTCCATCGGCGATCGCCGGTGAGAACGAAAAATGCGATGGATAAAGTTCGGGGATCTCGAGATGAAAATCCACGGTCACCGTATCGCCCGGCCCCATCGGTGGCAGCTCGTGCCCTTCACGAATTGTATTGGATCCAGCAAAGTCGATACCCATATGGTTCCGCATCATGAAGCCGATATTGGGTAGTGCAATCCACGCCTTGGCCCTTGCGCTAATCCTCACCACAAATTTTGAATTCGGCTCGAGCATCCCTGCAACCTGCCCATGTTCATCGAGCACCGTGATTCCGAGGATTTCCGCCCGGCCGTCCCCATGACGATGATCGACATTCGGGATTGAGGTTACCAACTCTGGCGCCTGCCCCGCACTCTGCGCTTCCTCCAGCCGATTCTCCGCCTGATGTTCCACAAAACTCGAATCCTTGGCCGTCATCTCGGCCAGGTACTTTGCGACAACGATATCGGTTGCCCCAATCTCTCGCACCCGCCCATGAGCGAGCCACATAACTCGATCCCCAATTGCTTTCACATCGCCTGTGGAGTGGCTCACAAAAAGGATTGTCACCCCCCGCTGCCTCAGCTCATGCACTTTGCGCAAACAGCGCTGCCGAAAGTAAACATCGCCCACAGCCAGGGCCTCGTCTACCAGCAGAATTTCCGGGTCCACATGAATGGCGACAGAAAAAGCTAATCGCACCGCCATCCCACTTGAATATGTTTTTACCGGCTGGTCGAGAAAGTCTCCGATTTCGGCAAATTCTTCGATGCTCTGAAATCGCTTGGCGGTCTCGGTCCTCGACAAGCCCAGAATCGCTGCGTTGAGGTAAACGTTATCCCGCCCGCTGAATTCGGGATTGAAGCCAGACCCGAGCTCAAGCAGTGCCGCTACCCGCCCCTTCACCTTGGCCTCTCCCGCTGTGGGCTGCAAGATCCCTGCAATGATCTGTAGCATCGTGCTCTTGCCCGAGCCGTTTTCCCCGATGATACAAAAGGTCTCGCCTGCCGCAATCGAGAAGCTCACGTTGTCGAGCGCCTTGAAATTACGATGTTTTTTCACTTGGTTGAGTGTGAGCAGTTCTTTGAGACGGTCTGACGGACTATCGTAGATGGCATAGCTCTTCGATACGTTTTCAAACGAAATGACGGGTTCTATAACTGGTGCGCCCACTTTTTTTCTGCCTAAGCTTTTCCCTTCCTGTTTGACAAGCATGCCGCTTGGCCTCTAGCCTGAAAGAGTGGCATGTCGTTTGCCACATTCGCCGGCGTAGCTCAGAGGTAGAGCGAGGGTCTCATAATCCCTAGGTCGGAGGTTCGAGTCCTCCCGCCGGCACCACCCACCCGGCTACTTAATTCTCGCCTACCAGCATCCCGTAGAGGCGCTGTAATTCTTCCTGAGAATAGTATTCAATCTCGATCCGGCCCCGTTTTTCGTTTTTGGCGTTGATGTTCACTCGCGTTCCCAGTACGCGGCGTAGTTCTTCTTCAGCCGCTTTTACGTTTGGATCCACGGGTAAAGATTGAGGTTCTTTAATCTCTCGTGGCTCGGTCATGCTTTGCACCAATTTTTCAGTGGCGCGTACAGACAAACCCTGGCTTACGATTTTCTCGGCCACCGAGCGTTGCAGTTCTTCTGTTGGCAGCGCGAGGATCGTCCGGGCATGGCCCATCGATAGCCGTCCGTCGCCCAACATCCCTTGCAGGTCTTCCGGTAAACGTAAGAGCCGTAAGAAGTTAGTGATGGTTGTTCGGTCTTTTCCGGTTCGTCGCCCGATCTCTTCATGAGTGAGATTTAGCTCGCGGCTCAGCCTGTCAAAGGCCACTGCGGTTTCAATTGCATTTAGATCGTCGCGCTGGATATTCTCGATCAGCGCCAGCGTCAGGACGTTCTCATCGGCCACATCTTGAATCACCACAGGCACAGTTGCGAGGCCAGCGATCTTGGCGGCTCGCCAGCGGCGCTCCCCTGCCACGATCTCAAAAACCTCACCTTGGCGTCTGACCAACAGCGGTTGAATGATGCCATTCACCTTGATGCTCTCGGCCAGCTCATGTAGACGATCCTGTTGAAACACGGTTCGCGGCTGGCGTGGATTGGCGAGAATTGCTTCGATCGCCATTTGAGTCAAGCCAGCACCGGCCTCTGGAACTGCCGCTGCCACTGGTGGTGCAGGTGCATATCCACTGCTACTTGGCCGATTCGGCAACAACGCTGAAAGACCTTTACCCAATACTCGACGTGGATCGTGCTGCTTGCTCATTGGCGATGATCTCCTTTGCTAACTTGATATAGCTTTCTGCGCCCTTGGACCTTACGTCATACGAGATCACAGGCTTTCCAAAGCTGGGTGCTTCGGCCAGGCGAATGCTGCGGGGGATGACTGTCTCAAAAACCTGTTTACCGAAGAACTCGCGCAAGTCGCTTGCGACCTGGCGAGTCAGATTGGTTCGGTCATCGTACATCGTGAGCAGAACGCCTTCGATCGGCAACTCATGCTGGAAGGCTTCACGAATCCTCTGCAGCGTGTCGATTAACTGCGAAACGCCTTCGAGAGCGAAGAATTCGCACTGAATTGGCACGATGATCGAATCTGCGGCCACCAACCCGTTCAGATTTAGCAAGTCCAGCGCCGGTGGGCAATCGATCAGGATGTAATCGTATTGGCTACGCACCGTATGCAACGCATCGCGCAAACGGAACTCTCTCTCTGGAACGTCCACTAAATCTATATTTGCCGCTACAAGATTTTTATCTGCTGGGATCAAAAAGAGCCCGTCAAAATCTGTTGCGACGGTTGCTTCGGCTGCGGTGCAGCTTCCGGTTAGCACGCCGTAACACGTGTGTTCCAGGGCTTCTTTTGAAACCCCTACCCCACTGGTAGAGTTGCCTTGGGGGTCGCCGTCAACTAATAGCACCTTGAGCTCACCAAGGGCCATAGAGGCCGCCAGATTGATCGCAGTAGTTGTTTTCCCGACGCCACCCTTTTGGTTGGTGATCGCGATGATTTTTCCCACGGGCTTATATTAGCACCCTCGCCTAGCCCTGACGTGCCACGTGGAACATCAGGGCTAGCGGGCTTGGCCCAACTCTCCCGCTGCGAATTAGTAACGGAGAAACTGTTCCACGTGGAACAGTTGAAATCACCAACCACGAAATATCGAAACTGGAACTTCGATTCAACGAATCGAACCTAGATAATCCTGGGTGACTAACGGTGTTGTTTCACGTGGAACACTCAAAAAGTGCAGTGGACGATTGAGCCTCGCAAATACTCTATTCATCATGCTCGATTCGAGATCCAAAGCCTGACATCCGATTGAGAGAGCTAACAGGATTAAGTCTTACGTTTCACGTGGAACATTGCCGGACGAAGAGTTCCCTTGAGCCCTTATCCAGAAGAAATTGATTCCGAAGGGGCAAAAACGCGCTCAGCGTAGAAAGTTGAATCCCGAAATACCATGTTCCACGTGGAACAGATACTTATTGAGCTGATCGTCGCATACTCAGGTAAACATCCAGAATTGCCACTGCCGCCGGTGTTACCCCAGGAATTCGCCCCGCATGGCCCAAAGTCTCCGGACGAACTCGATTCAGCTTCGCCTGCACCTCATTAGAAAGACCAGGTACAGTCCCAAAGTTAAAGTCAGCCGGAATTTTGCGTGCTTCGCCCTCGCGTAATCGATCCACCTGTCGCTGCTGTTGTGAAAGATACCCCTCGTACTTCAATTCAGTCTCGACGGACGTCAACAAGCCGAACTTCAGCGGAGCCCCCACCTGCTCCTCCAGATAACCCTGAATCTTCATAATTGAAGCGTCCTGACGACGTAACCATTGCGCCAAGATCGGACGATCGTCAAAATGAAGCTCCAAACCAGCAATTCGCCCCGGAGCCACCCGCTTTTCCTGCAGGACAACCTGCAGACGCTCTTTCAGTTCCAGCTTCTCCTTCAAACGCCGCCTGCGCTCAGCACACGCCAAACCGATCTTAATGGCAATTGGAGTCAATCTCTCATCAGCATTATCGATTCGCAGACTCAAACGAAACTCTGCCCGCGAAGTAAACATCCGGTACGGCTCATCAGCCCCCTTGCTCACCAGATCATCGACAAGAATTCCGCCATAAGCCTCGTTCCGGGCGAGAACTACTTCCCCATTTCCAGAAACCGTCAGCGCCGCATTAAGCCCGGCAAGCAAGCCTTGAATCGCCGCCTCTTCATAGCCGCTGGTGCCATTAATCTGCCCAGCCAGAAACAGACCTGGGTATCGCTTCACTTCCAATCGATGATCGAGCTCCCGAGGGTCGATTGCATCGTATTCGATCGCGTAACCCGGCCGAATCATTTCCGAGTCTTCCAACCCCTCGATCGAAGCGATCATCGCCGCCTGCACATCAATCGGCATACTCGTTGACATGCCGTTTACATAGACCTCGTTCGTATCAAGTCCTTCCGGCTCAAGAAATATCTGGTGCCGGATCCGGTCTGGGAATTTAACGATCTTGTCCTCAATACTCGGGCAGTATCTTGGGCCTATCCCTTCAATCTGCCCACTATATAAAGGGCTACGCGGTATGGCCTCCGACAAAACGGCGTGGGTCTTCTCATTGGTGTAGGCCAGGAAGCACTGAATCTGCTTCTGTGTGATCTTGTCAGTCAAAAAACTGAACGGCGTCGGCACTGCATCGCCGTCCTGCGGCTCAAACTTCTTCCAGTCGATCGTCCGTCCATCAAGCCTCGGCGGCGTTCCTGTCTTAAGGCGCGTCCACTGCAATCCCAAACTGCGCAGTTGCTCTGCGAGCAAATTGCTCGGTGCCTCTCCATTCCGGCCGCAATTGTAGGTCGTCTCCCCCACATGCGCCACGCCTTTCAGAAAAGTTCCGGTCGTCACAATCACCGCACCCGCCAAAAGATCCCGACCGTCCGTAAGACGAACACCGTTCACCTTGCAGCCTCCCTCGATGACAAACGAAGCCACTTCTGCCTGAAGGATCCGCAAATTAGCTTCCTGCTCGAGAATCTCCTTCATCTTGATCCGATAGAGCTTTTTGTCGCACTGCGCCCGAGGGCTCCAAACGGCTGGTCCTCTGCTCGTATTCAGCAAACGAAACTGTATCCCAACTGCATCGGTCACTTCGCCCATCACACCGCCCAGTGCATCAATCTCCCGAACCAGATGCCCTTTGGCGATACCGCCAATAGCCGGGTTGCATGACATTTGAGCGATCAGATCAATGTTCATCGTGATCATTGCGGTCTTCAGGCCCAGACGCGCACAAGCCCGCGCCGCTTCACAACCTGCGTGGCCTGCGCCAACAACAATTACGTCATATCGACTTTGCTTCATCGGAAACTGCATTTTGGGTAGTCTTCAGCCTATTCTAGCTTTTGGAGGCATTTTCTCTTTGAACATCTTGATTGTCGGATCCGGCGGCCGTGAACACGCCATTGCCTGGCGATGCGCGCAAGAAGGCCACAAGGTCTATTGCACACCCGGAAACCCCGGCATCGCTCAAATCGCCGAATGCATCCCGCTCGCCGAACAAACACCCGAGCTTTTCTTGCAGGTGGCCAATTTGGTGAATGCCGATCTCACAATCGTTGGCCCGGAAGCGCCGCTAGTGTCCGGTATCGTCGATCACTTCGAGGCTCATGGCCGCCGCGTATTCGGCCCCACCAGCAGGGCTGCACAACTCGAGGGCAGCAAAGCCTTCTCCAAAGAGTTTATGGCGCGGCACGGAATCCCAACCGCGCGTTTCCAGGTCTTCGACTCCCTCGACCAAGCCAAGGCCGCACTTGCCCGCTTCGACTATCCCGTTGTACTCAAAGCCGATGGCCTCGCTGCCGGAAAAGGGGTTGTGATTGCCAAGTCCAAAGCAGA
>JBKJUN010000182.1:0-2792 GCA_046590555.1 Bryobacter sp.
AGTCATGCTTCCACCCGTATGCATTCCGTGTCCGCCGTGCGTGACCGGCCCCACCATCGACACCATCTGGTTCATCATGTGATGGGGCAAATGACAATGCAGCATCCAGTCACCAAGATGTTTTGCCTCAAATTCGATATTCCTTGCCTGGGCCACTCCGACAATAATTGTGTTCATGTCGTACCAAAGCTGCTGCGGCACTCGCCCACCTTCAGTTCCCGTCATGACGAACTGCATGCCATGCAAGTGCATCGGATGGTGGTCCATGCCAATGTTGATCATGCGCAGCCGCACCCGCTCCCCTTCCTTGACAATCATCGGTGTGCAGTCCGGCCCGGACTTTCCATTCAGGCTCAGCCAGTTGAATTCCATCGACAGCGTATTGGGCACATTGTTATTCGGCAGCAGCGCCCACTCCTGCAAAACAAGCCCAAAGTCCCGATCCACCTTGGGTTCATAGGCCTGCTTGGGATGCATAATAAACATCCCCATCATTCCCATCATTTCCTGCATCGCAAAGTGCGAGTGATAGAAGAAAGTTCCGTGTTGGTTTAGCTCCCACTCATAGACAAAGCTCCCTCCAGGAGGAATGGGGTCCTGACCCAAGCCAACGCTCCCATCCATTTCCATCGGAACTTCAAACCCATGCCAGTGAATGGCAGTCATCTCCGGGAGCCGATTTTCGACAATTACCCTTACCCTGTCGCCCTGGTTCACTTCAATCGTTGGGCCGGGGATGCTTCCGTTGAATCCCCAGGCGGTCATCGGGCGGCCAGGCATCAGTTCGGTCTCAACAACCTCAGCGATGAGCCGAAATTCCTTAACCCCATCCACAAGCTGGAATGGCAATTTGGGAAGGTCTGGCATCTCTACCGGAAGGCTCGTCGCCATTCGGTGCCCCGCATGTGGGTCCGTGGCGCTGGTGGCAGGCATCGTGTGGCCCGTCATGTTGTGACTTGGCACCTCCTTTGCCGGTTGCGCAGCCGGCACTGCTTTGTGGCCGGCATGTGGATCGGGCTTTTGCCCCATCGCATTTCGCCCAGACCAAAGTGCCGCACTCACCGTCGCCAAACGGGCGAAAAATGTTCGTCTCTCTGTCATTGTCAAAATCCTCTTCAATACTCTGAATGCAATTACTCTCCATGAGTTTCATCAACCGGCAAGCTTCAAAAAGCCTGCGCGCCCAATGCATCGCAGTTCCGCTCAGTTTTGTTGTTTGAGGTTGTGTGGAGGTGCTCAGATCCGAAGGATCGAGCTTAGAATGAGGGGACTAAATCTGGGGAAAGTCTCATCCACTATAACTAGTAGTGAATTGACAGTCACTGGGATGACTTGAGCTCCATCTAGAACCGCGATAAAGCAAATTGCCTGTAGCTCGTCGGTAGAAGAGATTGTCGAAAGCTTCTCTGCAACGAACTCACGATGAGCGCACGGCGGATCATTTGCTGGCAGCTGCGAATCCTCTTGTCCGCTCTCGTGATGGCAAGGCATTTCATGCGCGACTGCCTGACTCGTTTTTCCATGGCGCTCAACTAAAAGCAGTGAGCACATATCCATGCACTGCGTGCTGCCCAAAACGGGACCAATAAGCATGACGGCCACGAGTTGGAAAAACTTTGCCACCTGTCTTGATCCTAATCCTATTTTTAGCATTGAGCAATCCTATTTCGTCTAAAGTGCACTCCGGCTCAGCCGCAGAGCACTGGCGATCATCGGGCTCAACAGAACTCCAAACACCGGATAGATCAAACCAGCTGTCCTCAAATCCGAATCGTCACCCAGCGGAAATCCTTGGCTCGAACATAAGAGAAAGTGACCAATTAAGGTCACATGACCGCATATGGTTACTAAGAGTCGTTTAAACCCGGTCGCAGCTTCGGCAAAAATAGATCTAACCCCTTTAATTACAACGCACTGACAACATTTGACCGCCCCTCGCGCTTCGGCCCGCAACTTGCGCATCGCCTAACAGGCCCAATCGCTGTATCCATGCTTTTAGGCTTGGTTGCGCAGATCAGGGCGCCGAAAGGCGACATGCGATCAGCAGCGCTAAAACAAAGAACATTGAAATCCTTACCAGTTGGCCTTCAAAAATGCCCGACCGGAATCCACGGTCTGGATGAGATCACCCTGGGTGGTCTTCCGCGCGGAAGGTGCACCCTTGTATTCGGTAGTCCCGGCTGCGGCAAGACCCTGCTTGGCGTGGAGTTTCTCGTCCGCGGAGCAACGCTATTCGGCGAGCCTGGAATCTGCCTTTCTTTTGAAGAAACCGCCGAAGAGTTAGCCACGAACGTGGCCTCGCTCGGTTTTGATCTGAATGATCTGATCAACCGAAAAAAGCTATATGTCGACCATGTCCATCTGGACCGGAGCCTAATTCAGGAAACAGGCGAGTACGATTTGGAAGCCCTCTTCGTCCGGCTTGGTCATGCCGTCGATTCCATTGGAGCCAAACGCGTTCTCCTCGACAGTGTCGAAGCTCTGTTCGCGGGCCTCAACAACGAAGCTTTACTGCGGTCGGAACTGCGGCGGCTCTTCCGCTGGCTCAAAGACCGGAATCTCACTGCAGTGGTCACGGGCGAGCGCGGGCAGGCCACCTTAACCCGCCACGGCATCGAAGAGTATATTTCGGACTGCATCATTCTCCTCGAGACTCAGGTCACTGAGACGGTTCTCACCCGGCGCTTGCGCGTCGTCAAGTATCGGGGATCCACGCACGGCATGAACGAATATCCCTTCGTGATTGAGAGCACCGGCATTTCCGTGCTGCCGGTGACCGCGATATACGCCCT